>JBILCQ010000240.1:0-3867 GCA_044353065.1 Flavobacteriales bacterium
GATGGCCATTGCCAATCCTGTTTTGCGATTCGCACGTGAGTGATCGTCCCAGTTTTGATAGGCCATGAGCGCAGGAGTAACAAGGCAAATGAGTGTGGCTGCAATTGCTTTACTTGACGTTTCACCTTGAATGATTTTGCCAAGCATCATCATGAGTGCCATCAGTGCAGTTGCTACAATACTCATATACATCAACGAGTAACCGAAGCCGTTGCTTCCGGTTGCGAGACGTTCCGCGAATAGAATAATCACAGAACCACCCACAGTCATCGAGGCTAGCTTGGTGACGTTTTGGAAAGTCCATTGAGTTGCGGCATAATAAAGCGCATACACGGCCAATCCAATCCAAATGGCAAATGCGTAGAAAGATCCAGCGAATGCGTAGTCACGTTCACGTGGTTGTTGCGGTGTTTGGTTGAGGTAGACAATGATGGCGAAACCGGTCAGGACGAAAAGCAGACCTACCACCCAGAAGTCTTTTTGGCTGCGAATCATTTGAAATACCAAGCCGATTAATCCGAGGATGAGTGGTAGCATGAAATACACATTGAAACCCGGATTGTTTTTTTCCATGTCGGAAATTTTCTCGCGATTGCCGACGCGTTCTTCGTCGATGAGACTTACTCCCGACATCCAATTTCCTTCCGTGAATTCGCCATGGCCTTGACGATCGTTTTGACGGCCTGAGAAGTTCCACATGAAGTAGCGCCAATACATGTGTCCTACCTGATAGCTTGTGAAGAATCGGAAGTCTTCAGCAGCAGTTGGAATCATTTTCTCGCGCATGCGGTCGAGACTTTTTATCAGTGATCGAGGATCCTGATCTTCAAAACCGCGAGGCATTTTATTCGTTTGCGAGTAGTAATTGAGCGCTGCTTCCGATTGGTCGATAGCTTGCTCAGCGTTCTTCACTTTCTCTTGTCCTTTTTCCGAGTTCCAGTTTTGGTAGTTACTCCACTCTTTATAGTCTTTGATGTGATTGCCCTGGTTGGAGTGCATCCGTGGGAAGTAGCCGCAGAAGTCTTTGTCGTAGTTCGGAATGCTTCCTTTCTTTTCACCACTCTCGATGTATTCTTCCACCAACATCAATTGCTCATTGGGGTGCGATGCGATGTATTGCTCAGCGGTGAATTTGTCGCGACTGGAGAGCACGAGTTTGTTTTTTGTGTTGCTTTCGCGAACACTATATGATTTGATCCAAACATCGCTGCCATCACGATAAGGATCTTCTAAATCTTGTGGGGTGTTGAAGTATTGTCCGAACATGAGTGGACGATCCCCGTATTGCTCGCGGTTGAGGTAAGAAAGCAATGCGAAGAGGTTCTCCGGATTGTTTTCATCCATGGGTGGGTTTGCGTTGGAGCGAATGATTACTGTGGCGAAGGTGGTGTAGCCAAGTATTGCCATCGTAATACCAAGCACGAGCGTGTTGGTGAGAACCATGTTTCGTTTGTGGGTGATGAAAAGCCCCAGGGCAATCAATCCTACAACTAATAGCAAATAGAAAATTGCACCGCTGTTGAATGGCATTCCAAATGAGTTTACGTACGTGCGCTCGAAGAAGCCCGCCATTTGCACAAACCAAATGATTACACCGGTATTAATCAAGAAGAGCAGGAACAGGGAAATAGCTCCAGTTGCAATAAGTCCTTTGAGACTGTATTCGTGCTTCTTGAAATAGTATACCAAGCAAATTGCCGGAATAGCGAGCAAGTTCAATAAGTGGACACCAATCGACAAGCCCATGAGATATCCGATGAGCACGAGCCAACGCAGTTCGCCGCCTTCATCTACTTCAGATTCCCACTTGAGGATGGCCCAAAAAACGACAGCAGTGAACAGCGACGACATCGCGTACACTTCTGCCTCCACTGCGGAGAACCAAAACGTGTCAGAAAACGTGTAGGCCATAGCACCGAGAATACCACTTCCGATGATTGCCCATAACTGGCCACTGTTCGGCTCTTGCGTTTCTTCCGGTAAGAATTTCTTAGCCATGTGGGTGATGGTCCAGAATAGGAAGACTATTGTAAGGCCACTGCATAAAGCCGAAAGGAAGTTGATCATGACCGGAACCGTAGCCGGGTCTACAAATGCAGAAAACACACGTCCGATGAGCATGAACAGAGGAGCTCCGGGCGGGTGGCCCACTTCGAGTTTATATACTGAAGAGATAAATTCACCGCAATCCCAAAACGGCATGGTGGGTTCCAGCGTCAGGGCGTAAACAACGGTTGCAATCAGGCCCATTGCCCATCCGGTGATAACATTCAGTTTGTTGAAATTCATAGACTTGATTATTGTATACTGTAATTCGTGCACGCGAATTTAGGAAGACAGCCCTATTTCCTGTCTAAATTGCCGCCTACATTCCCAACAGAGATGAATTTTTTCAAACGACCCATCGATGAGATGCCTGCTCAGGGGTTGGAGCAACATGCTCAATACGCAGCAGCGGCTCCGTTTCCGCACATTGTGATGGATAATTTCTTTCAGGCCGATGTGCTTCGCACGTTGCTTACAGAATTTCCGGAGCTTGGCAAAGAAGCCGGCGATATCAACTATGTGAACCCCAACGAAAGCAAGTTTGCTTCGAAGGGAGAGGGGCGCTTGGGACCCGGAGCGCGCCAGTTGGTTCACCTGCTCAACTCTCAGCCCTTTTTGGAGTATTTGCAGAACCTCACGGGCATCAAGGAGACCTTGATTCCGGATCCCTATTTGGAAGGTGGCGGCTATCATCAAATAAAACCAGGTGGTTTTTTGAAAGTGCATGTCGACTTTCACAAGCATCGCATGATGAATCTCGATCGACGCATCAATGTGCTTGTGTATTTGAATGAAGATTGGAAGGAAGAATACGGTGGACATTTCGAATTGTGGGAGCGCGATATGAGCAAGTGTGCTGTGCGCATTGCGCCGCTGTTCAATCGCATGGCCATTTTCTCAACCACCGATTACAGCTGGCACGGACATCCCGATGCGCTGAAGTGTCCGCCCGATCGTTCGCGCAGAAGCTTGGCACTTTATTATTACACCAACGGACGTCCGGCCGATGAGATAAGCCCCGAGAATCGCACGCGTATTACCACGACGTTCACCGCTCGTGAAGGAATTGATTCCGGTGAAATGAAGCGCTACAATGGTTTGGTGAACTTCGCCAACGACGTTTTGCCGCCGTTTGCGGTGCGTTGGATTAAAAAGTTCCGCAAAGGATAACGCGCATGAAGACGATGCATGAACACGGGCTCAAGCTCGATCATCTTACAGAATACACGGCGTATCCCGTGCACATGGAGCGATTGAATTGGTTAGTGAAGACTATTCAACATGAACGCATTTCTGAAAGAGAAACCGTGCGGATTCTCGATGTGGGCTGTGGAACCGGTAACATCACGATTCCGTTGGGTATGATACCCAACTCGGAAGTGGTGGGCATCGACATGTATCAGCCCAACATTGACTTAGTGAATACACGTAACACGTTGCCGAATGTGCGCGTTACCTTTTCGAGATTGAGCGATTTTGACGTGTCAACGTTCGATTTCATCATTTTCACCGAAGTACTGGAGCACATTCCCGGTTATCGCGACATTCTCGAAGATTTGAGCAAGCGAATGAAACCCACTGCGCAGATACTTGTGACTATACCCAACGGTTGGGGCCCGTTTGAGTGGGCCATGCAGCCCATGTACATCATGCGGCGCATGGGCTTGAACGGATTCATCGGAAAGGTGAAAAAGCTGCTAGGTAAGAAAGAGCCGTATGCGTTGAATCAGGAAATCGATCCCCACGTGAATTTTTTCACGCGCAAACAAATCAAGAATGACTGCGAGAAGTTTGGATTAAAACTCGTCGAGTTCGAACCTG
>JBILCQ010000197.1:0-4470 GCA_044353065.1 Flavobacteriales bacterium
GTGCTTTCGTGATGGCTCCCATTATGGAGACGTACACTCCGTTTATTTCACTCAATAAGATTGCATACTACGATAATAAGTTTGCTCATGCGCTGCCGGTTTGGCTGGCGAGTGGGTGGTACTATCGGATGACAAATGACAAATGATAAATGACGAGTGGCGAGTGGCGAGTGAATGGGGGGACTCTATTCACTCGTCACTCGTCATTTTATCGAGCGATTTCAAAGATCGCACGTTCCATCTTCTCTGAGCCTATCACGTGTGCTACGTACAACCCACTGCTCCAATTGGAAGTGTTGATTTGAACTTGCAGTTGATTTGGATTGAATGAAGCAACGCGTTTGCCTGTCATGTCGAAGATTTCCAGGAGTTGAATCGATTCTTGTGACGCGAATTGAATGTAATTCGATGCGGGGTTTGGGAATGCACGGACAGCTTTCGCATTCGTTTCTTCCACATCGATGGTGCAATCCATGTTAACACCAATTACACACGTGGATGTGGCCTCACTAATCATTAATTGAAGCTCACCGAGTTGTTGAGTGTTTTCTCCGGAGAAACTACCGATGAATGACATCGCCTGAATAGGCAATTCGGAATAAAGGGTAACTTCATAACATCCATCGGGCAAACAAAATCCGAGTGTATCACTGAAGTTTCCATTTGGTATAAAGGTTAAATCTTGGACAGGAAAATTTCCGTTGGCTATAACCAAATGGAATACCTCTTCGAATATGGGGTCGAAATAATTGGCCTCGACAACCAGTGTGACTTCATTGAAGGAACAGGCATTTTCCATGTTGTCAATAACCACCACCTGGCATGTCGAATAGGTGCAGTTTACAGTCGTAATCGTAAGGCAAACAGAATAAACACCATTCGATTCGTACTGCACATTGCCGGAAAAATCATTGCTGAATTGTCCGTTGCCATAATCCCAAAGGAATTCTGCATTGCCGGTATAGATTGAGTTATTGATAAACTCCACATGTCCGGGAGTGCTCGTGTAAACAGGAATAAATGCAGTCTCACAAAGCGTGGGTCCTGCGCAATCTGTGTTCACTCCGATAAGATAGGTAACCGCAATGTTGTCTTGATAAACGATGGTTGCATTCTCCATCAGGTTCACACTATTGAGTATGAAAAAGATGTTGACTCCTTGTCCGATGAGCAATGGATTGTTGTTGTCGATACTAAGGTAGTAACAACCATCGGGGATGCATAGGGGAGTATCGAAGTATGGATCGTTCTGGGTGTATTCAGCAACACCTGAAGTAATCATCATACCTGTTTCAACATTTGAAATCATATAGGTGAGCCACGGAGTGCCACCTTCGAGCACGTAGCTATCAATGCCAAAACCGATTTCGTTGCAAGGTGGTTCGCATGGGGCTACTTCGATAATCGTGCAGAGCTCGACACCATTCGGGCAAAGAGGAGATGCGTAGAAAGCACAAACGTTGTATGACCCCGGATTGGCATATGTATGCGTGAAAAAGTGACCACCTTGCACGGCTCCTGTTTCATCACCGGGATACCACACGACATTTTCACCTTCTACAAACGAACCGATTTCGAAATTCATGACACCGCACTCCACACTGGCACCCGACCAGATTATTGTTGGGCATTCTGTTGCAACGGGACAATCAATTTGAATGGTAAACTCAAAAGTGATGGTTCCGATAGGCGGCATGATAGGGCATTGGGGAGCATTGACCTCAGCGGTTATGACATACGTTCCATTCTGCGCCCAAGTGTGATCTGCATGAATACCGCCGCTTGAAACAATACCATCGCCGAAACCCCAGGAAACTTCGGCATTATCTGCGCCTTCTATGTGAAGTATGTAGGTGTCGCAATCGATAGCTTCGGCGGTAATGGCGGTGGGGCAGAGGCTTTCATTGCATGCTTCAACGATGATGGTGGTGCACAACTCTATGCCATTCGGACAAAGTGGTGATGTGTAGAAAGCACAAACATCATATGTGCCTGGAGTGCCATAAGTATGAGTGAAAAAGTGACCACCTTGCTGAGGTCCTGAGTTGTCGCCAGGAAACCAGGTGACGCTTTCACCATCCACGAATGATCCGATTTCAAAGTTCATTACCCCGCATTCGGTTCCAGCGCCCGACCAGATTTCCGTGGGGCATTCATTCACAACTCCACAATTGACTTCTACGGTAGATGTGAGCGTGAGTGTTTCCGGGCATTCAGGGCCGGAAAAGGTTGCACTAACCACATACATCCCATTTTCAGCATATTCATGAGCTATTTCGATGCTGCCGGTTGTTGAGCTACCATCTCCAAAATCCCAAATCACATTTCCTACTGGAGTATCTGCAAGATAGAATACATAGCTACCACAAGACTGTTCAATAGTGTTGAGAGAAGTAGGGCATGCAAATGCTCCAATAGAAAGCAATACTCCCATGCACGTTGCTAGGATGGATTTGGTCATGGTTAAGAGGTTTGGTGAAAGACCATTAAACAGCTACTGAGGTTGCTTCTGTATTAAACGAAGCGCGGATCTGTTTCCATCGTATGACCGCATTTCTTGCAGGTGCGGAAATCTTCGCTTCCATAAAACTCGCGAAAGCGCGGCAGAAAGTCCGTTTCAATGTTGTGTAATACGAAACGGTATTCGTGCAATAGGTTGTTGCACTTTTCGCAATACCATTGGAGGCCATCGACCATATTGCGGTCGGCACGTTTGCATTCGATGACGAGGCCAACTGTATTTTCTCCGCGACGTGGTTGGTGTGGCACATTGGCGGGAAGCAGGAACATGTCACCTTGCTTGATTACCACATCTACTGCCTTTCCATCTTCTTGAATTCCCACGACGATGTCACCTTCAATTTGAAAGAAGAGTTCTTCTGTTTCATTTAAGTGATAGTCTTTGCGGGCGTTTGGTCCGCCAACAATCATCACCACATAATCGCCCGATTCGTGGTACAGGTTTTTGTTTCCAACCGGTGGCTTCAGCAAGTCACGATTGTCTGCTATCCATTGGTTGAGGTTGAAAGGTCTTCTGATCATGTTGTGTAGTTATCACAGTGAACCGGTTGCGCCGGAAAGGGCAAACAGCATTTCGGGATTTTCTTCAATAGCGGTGCCCACCACTACCAGGTCGGCGCCGGCCAAGAACGCTTCGCGTACCTGGTCTTCGTGGCGAATACCACCTCCTACGATAATGGGCGTTTCGACTGCTTCACGCACGGCCTTAATCATGGCGGTTGAAACGGGTTGTTCTGCGCCGCTTCCGCCGTCGAGATACATGCACTTCATGCCAATCATTTCGCCGGCCATGGCGGTTACTGCTGCTATTTCAGGTTTGTTGTAAGGAATCGGAAACGTTTGGCTGATGTAAGATGCCGTAGTCGATTTGCCGCAATCGATGAGCATGTAGCCCGTACTGATTATTTCGAGTTGTGATTTGGCCAAACGCGGTGCAGCTTGCACATGGTTGCCAATGAGCAACTCCGGATTTCTTCCCGAGATGAGCGACAGCAGTAAAATGGCATCGGCCTCTTCGCTGATTTGTTCGGGGCTTCCCGGAAAAATGACGATGGGCTTTTCAATGTGTTGCTTGGCCCACGAAACACATTGTCTGAAATGGTCGCTTACCATCAGACTTCCGCCCACCAATACAGCGCTTATCTCAGTGTGTCTAATTAATTCGGCTAGTTCCTTAACGCTCTTTTCATCGCGCATTTTATCGGGGTCGATAAGCAATGCCACTCCCTTGCGGTTGTGAGTGCGCATGTGCTGAAGCGAGCGATAGAATGACATGGCCTAGGCTAATTTTAGTTTAGCGAATTTGAGCAACAATTGCTTTTGTCCGGCAGAAGGGAAGAAAATTGTTGCCTTGACATCGGGCGCATCACCTTCGAGTGTGAGCACCTTGCCTTTGCCAAATTTTTCGTGCACTACTTCCGAGCCCACTTCCAAATCGCCGGGTTGTGCAAACTCACCACTGAGCGGTAAAGTCGGAGCTGCTGCTGTTATTTTCTTGAAGCCTGCTGGCGGCGCCACGGGTGTTGAAGGCTCGGGAGCACGTTCAACGGGGCGAGCAGGCCTTTCGGGTGCAGCGGGTTTCTTGAAGAAGTTGCCACGCTCCGAACGGAAGTCGATGGGCTTGGTAGCCATGGGCGTGCGCTCGGCCGAGGGCAACTCGAGATATTGTTCATCGATTTCTTCGATGAAGCGAGACGGCTCACAGTATTGAAGCTGCCCCCAGCGATAACGACTAAGCGCATAGCTGAGCGTAGCTTTCTTTTCGGCTCGGGTGAGTGCCACGTAAAACAAACGGCGCTCTTCTTCGAGCTCCTCGCGTGAGTTGATGCTCAGTTGCGAAGGGAAGAGTTGCTCTTCCATTCCGACAATGTTTACATACGGAAACTCGAGTCCTTTCGCTGCGTGTATGGTCATGAGCGAAACTTTTCCCTCATCGGTTTTGTCGTCGCT
>JBILCQ010000089.1:0-8302 GCA_044353065.1 Flavobacteriales bacterium
CTCAGCAAATGCTGATCTGAATTACAACGTCAGTGAATTGGATGAGTCGATGAGGCAGAAAATTTCTGAGCAAGATCGTTTTAGCATTGAAGCTATCGAAGAAACCGAAGATCGAAAAAAAGGGCTCATTCTATTTAAACCGGTTAACGGCACCATATCAAGCAGCTTCAATCCGAAAGAAGGCCACTACGGAATTGATTTGGTTGCACCCAAAGACGACCCGGTTAAGTCGGTTCTCGATGGAACCGTTATTGCGGCTGCGTTCACCGCCGACGATGGCAACATTATTTCTGTTCAGCACGCCAACAATCTGATATCGGTTTACAAACACAACTCTGTGCTATTGCGTAAAGTTGGCGACATGGTAAAGGCCGGTGAATCAATTGCGTTTATTGGTGATTCCGGCGAAAGCAGCGAAGGTCCTCATTTGCATTTCGAGTTGTGGGAAAATGGCGCGCCTGTCAATCCAACTCAATACTTGTCATTCGGACAAGAGACGATTACTTCGTATTAACGTCGTTCATCGTGCGAGCCAGGCCAATGAGGCCAAACGACAAGACCGCCTTTGACGCTCGTTCAATATGTTCTTTCAACGTTTCCTTTTCCAATTCACTCCAAACACCCAACACATAATCGACTTGTTGACCCTTTGAAAACTCTGCGCTGATTCCAAAGCGCAGGCGAGCGTATTGAGTGGTATTCAGGATCTCATTGATGTGCTTTAACCCATTGTGGCCCCCGTCGCTTCCTTGTCCACGCATGCGCAACTTACCGAAAGGCAGAGCTAAGTCGTCTGTCACGACCAACATATTCTCGACCGGAATTTTCTCTTGCTGCATCCAATAGCGCACCGCATTGCCACTAAGATTCATATACGTGCTTGGTTTGAGCAAAACGAAGGCTCTGCCCTTGTACTTCAGCTCACATACATCACCATAACGCTCTGTCTTAAAAAAAAGATTGGACGCCCCGGCAAGAGCGTCCAATACTTTAAATCCTATGTTGTGGCGAGTCTCCGTGTACTCACTGCCGATGTTTCCCAGACCTACGATGAGGAATTTCATGCAGCGAACTTAAGGTTACGTCGCCAAACGATTACTTCTTCTTTTCAGCAGCAGCGGCAGCAGCGGCATCAGCCATAGCAGCGCGTGTTACCTGAACTGATACAATGGCTGAAGCCTCAGCTTCCAACACTTTGCATCCATCGATTTTAATGTCGCGAACGCGAATCATATCGCCAATCTTCATCGCTGAAATATCAACCTGAATTTCATCCGGAATTGCCTCTGGCTTTCCGCTGATACGCACTTTGCGGTAATTGATGAGCAACTTACCACCGCTGCGCACACCTTCAGACACACCTACTGTGCGAACAGGAAGTGTGGTCTTAACCACCTTACCGGGAATCAGCTCAAGCAAGTCGATATGCGTAACCAGGTCGGTAACCGGGTTTTGTTGCATTTCCTGGATGATGGTTGAGTACGTCTTTCCGTTCACATCCATATTGATTTGAAGGGTGTCAGGACGAGCCACAATCTTATCCCAATCATTGCGTGATACGCTGAATGGAACTTGTGATCCACCGCCGTAGATAATACCTGGAATGCGACCGTTTCTACGCAATTCCTCTGCGTCTTTTCTTCCTACGCTCTCTCTTGGAGAACCGCTCAATGAGACTTGTTTCATGATTATATGGTTTTAAAAATTTACGAAATAATAAAATTGCTACTTATGCTTCTGTTGTCTATCAGGTTGGTAAGTACGCCTCCAAACAATGCCGCAACATTCAAGACTTTAACTTTATCCTGCGGGCGATCTGCCTTCAGTGGAATGCTGTTGGTCACGATGATTTCCTTAAGAACAGAATCCTGAATACGCTCATATGCCTGACCGCTGAAAACAGGATGCGTGCATATGGCTCGAACGGACAATGCCCCGTTGCTCATCATAACCTCTGCGGCCTTGCACAATGTACCTGCTGTATCACACATGTCATCAACAATCACCACGTTCTTTCCCTGCACATCACCGATAACCGTCATACTCTCTACCTGGTTGGCTACCTTACGTTGTTTGTAGCAAATTGCCAAATCACTTCCCAACAGTTTAGCATAGGCATTGGCTCGCTTGGTGCCGCCTGTATCAGGCGCAGCAATCAACAAGTCCGGAATGTTTTGCGAATTCAAATAAGGAACGAAAATGGTCGAGGCGTACAAATGATCAACGGGAACCTCAAAGAATCCTTGAATCTGCTCAGCGTGCAAGTCCATTGTAATCACACGGTCAACACCTGCAGCTGTTAATAGATTGGCCACGAGCTTCGCGCCAATAGCCACACGTGGTTTATCTTTTCTGTCTTGGCGCGCCAATCCAAAATAAGGGATAACCGCTACGATACGTTTCGCCGATGCGCGTTTCGCCGCATCTATCAACAGCAACAACTCCATCAAATTATCGCTGGGAGGAAACGTGGACTGAACAATGATAACGTCCATTCCACGAACGGTTTCCTCAATCGAGGGTTGGAACTCACCATCACTGAATCGTTGGATGATTACGTTCCCAAGCTCAACGCCGAATTCTTTCGCTATACTCTCTCCCAGGTATTTTGATGCCGAGCCTGCGAGTATTTTCACCATTGGATTCATTGCCATTCCCTTTTTGGGGGCGCAAATATACTCATGGCAATGAATTTCAGCCACTTTTGCTCTAAAAATAACATGCCCGTATGCGCATAGCACATACGGGCATGATTCCTTATGAATTCCTAATTATGGAAGAAACGTAAACTGGAATTGTCCGGAGGTTAGCTCAATCTCGGGAGTCGGGGCGAGCGGATCAGCAGTCACCAAAGTACCCTCGAACGAGCCACGGAAGAAGCGGTAAAATCCTACCGTCTTATTGCAGCCATTTGCAAAATCACTGTTGGTAATGCTCAGCTCATCGAACTTAGAAATTACAAACAAACAATGCCCACCGGGCAAGGCAGAAGTATAGTTGAAGCCCTGCGCGTCTGTCCATTGAATCGTATACTGGGCTGGATCCCCGAAAAACGGCACTTCCGTCAAATCCACTTCGAGCAGATCACCGATGCTGCTAATCCAGCCGGTCTGGGGGCGCGTAATCACAAGAGATAAACGACCTGTAGAAATAGGTGGGGCATCCGGATCTGAGTCGTAAGCATCTTCAAGAGTATAGGTTAAAATTCCGGTTCCGTCATCATAGGACGGTGGAATAAATACGCTCTTAGGAGTAGTGTACGAAACGGATTCCACCTTATACGAGAAAAGCGTATCGCAATCCGGACAAGTATTTCCGCCGCAATCGACGAAAAACTCCTCTCCATCTTGAATGCCATTACCACAATTCCCGGTTGAGCAACATGGGTCACATCCTGACGCTAGACCTCCGCAATCAATACCGGCTTCATCACCATTAAAAATTCCATCATCGCATGTAGGACAAGCAACACAGCCTCCGGTTACAGTATCACAATCCACTTCGCTTTCCAGGCCATTCAACAAATTATCACCACAAAGTAATTCACAACCGCCGCAGATACCGCCGCAATCGATGCCTATCTCGTCCTGATCCTTTTTACCATTTGCACATGGAGGACATACTCGACATTCTCCACCGCAATCCACCCACGTTTCGCCACGATCAGCATCCCATAAACCATTCTCGCAATGTGGACACTCATCGCATTTCGGGCCTCCGCAATCAATCTTTTCCTCACCGTTATTTAGCTCTCCATCATAACAATTTGGTGGAATTTTGTTGCTTTCATTCAAGCAGCCGGCCATGAAAAAACAAGCCGCGAAAACTGCTATAAAGACAATGGCGTAAGAGCGAAATTTCATAGTTGAAACATGTTAACAGAATTCGAAGATATAAACACAAGTCCTATTCAGCCAAACTTTGGTTGCATATGAGTTATTTTTCGACGACATGTGTCAATTATTCCAAGAAAGAATAAGAAAGCATAAAAATGATTAATTACCGCGTAAATACGCAACATGGAAAAAACCTGGACACAGAAAGAAACATCGAATACAAGCATCGCTGCTCGACTAAGCAGCGAATTAAACGTTGAGCCAATCGTCGCTGGTTTGCTCGTGCAACGCGGCGTTGAAACCTTTGACGAGGCCCGCCAATTTTTTCGTCCAGACCTCAACAACCTGCACGACCCGTTTCTGATGACCGACATGCACGCAGCGGTGAATCGACTTTCAGACGCCCTTCATCATCAAGAAAACATTCTGATTTATGGCGACTATGATGTGGATGGTACCACCTCGGTTGCTTTAGTGTATTCATTTCTGAAAGACATGGGCGCAACCTGTTTCTATTACATTCCCGATAGATACACAGAGGGTTACGGGTTCTCGTTCAAGGGAGTAGACTTTGCGAAAGAAAACGGCTGTTCACTCATTATTACCCTCGATTGTGGGGTTCGCGATGGACAAAAAATCGAATATGCTCAGTCACTCGGTATTGATGTCATTGTATGTGATCACCATCAACCTGCCGAAATTCCGAAAGCGGCTGCCGTGTTGGATCCCAAGCGCCCCGATTGTCACTATCCATACAAAGGACTCAGCGGCGCTGGAGTTGGCTTCAAACTACTCCAAGCGCTGTGCATTCAGCAATCTATTGACCCGTCTGCTCTCTTTGAATACCTAGACCTCGTTACCATTTCTATAGGTGCCGACATCGTTCCTATGACCGGAGAAAACCGCATCCTTGCATTTCACGGGCTTCAGAAACTCCAGCAAATGCATCGCCCGGGAGTCGCAGCCATGCTCCGCTTATCCGGCTTTCAAAAAACTGCTCTTACTATCACTGACGTCGTATTCATTCTTGCTCCGCGCATAAATGCCGCGGGCCGCATATTCAGTGGCGCCAAAGCAGTTGAGCTATTGCTCAGCACCTCCGAAGAAGAGGCCCTCCCGTTGAGTAAAACCATTGAGGAATACAACGCCACGCGAAAAGGACTTGATAAGGAAATTACAGCGCAGGCAATTCAAAAAATCCTCACCGACCCCTTTCATCAAGAATCGCTTTCAACGGTTGTGTTTGATGAGGGCTGGCATAAAGGAGTGGTGGGCATCGTGGCCTCTCGCCTCATTGAATCCTATTACAAACCAACCATTGTGCTGGTAAGCGACGGACAAAAAATGGCGGGAAGTGCGCGTTCAATTGAAGGCATCGACCTGTTCGAATGCCTGAGCGAATGTTCTGAAACCCTCACGCAATTCGGTGGACACACCATGGCAGCGGGATTGAGTTTAGAAGCGAAAAATTTCCCTTCCTTTCGATCGAGGTTTGAAGAGGTAATTCAACAAAAACTGAATTGTGTTCGGCCGGTTCAGTCGATTTACTATGATGCAGAAATTGAGTTGGAACACATTACTCAAAAACTTTATCGCATAATCAAACAATTCGAACCATTTGGCCCGGAAAATATGAGCCCCATATTCCTGACACGCGGGGTTCAGAACAAACGATTCACGCGCACAGTCGGAGACAATAACAAACATCTTAAACTGCACGTCCATCAAAAAAGCAATCCGGAAATTATCCTGGAAGGAATTGGTTTCGATTTAGGACATTGGGCCCAAAAACTCCAAGCCGACTGCGCCGTTGATCTCCTTTATACTATCGACGAAAATCACTGGAACAATAAATCAGCCCTGCAACTAATGGTAAAAGATATTCGTGAATCGACCCGAGAATAGCATGAGCACTGCACTTTATTACCGACTTTTGCCAGCCCCAATTCCAACACGATGTCTGCTGAAAACCGAACAGAAATATCATCCATTGGTGAGTTTGGATTAATACACCATCTCACCGACAACATTCTCACTGCCAACAAAACCACCATCAAAGGTGTGGGCGATGATGGAGCAATTCTAGCCGCGCCTCAAAACGAGAAAACCGTTGTCACGACAGACATGCTGGTGGAAGGTGTTCACTTCGATTTGTCGTATGTGCCCCTAAAGCACCTAGGTTACAAAAGCGTTGTTGCCAACTTAAGTGATGTTTGTGCAATGAATGCCGTGCCTCATCAAATACTCGTTAGTCTCGCTATCAGCAATCGGTTTTCACTCGAGGCCATCGAAGAACTATACGCAGGAATGTTATTGGCATGTAATCATTATGGGGTTGACCTTGTGGGCGGCGACACCACCAGCAGCAGAAGCGGTCTCGTTATTTCTATCACCGCCATTGGTTATGAAGCAGAAGAAAATATCGTTACACGTTCGGGTGCGCGCGAAAACGACCTACTGGTTGTTACCGGAGATTTAGGGGGCGCCTACATGGGTTTGCAAATCCTGGAGCGCGAAAAATCCGTTTTTCAGGCAGCCCCATCTGCACAACCGGTATTGGAAGGTTACGATTATGTCCTGGAAAGACAGCTTAAACCGGAAGCACGTAGAGATCTGCATGGGCTGCTCAGGGCTCTCGATGTGAGACCAACCTCCATGATTGACGTTTCCGATGGGCTGGCATCCGAAATTAAGCACCTCGCGGAATGCAGTGGTGTTGGTTTCGATTTATATGAAGAGAAAATTCCAGTTTCTCCCAAAACCATGGAGGCCGCCAAAGAATTCAATCTAGACTACGTTACCTGCGCCCTCAATGGTGGAGAAGATTACGAGCTCCTTTTCACAATAAAGCCCTCCGATTATGAGAAGATAAAGGGTAATCCAAGTCTTACCGTCATTGGCCACGCAACAACAGATGCCATGGGTTGCAGACTCATCACACGCCTCGGCGAAACAATCACATTAAAAGCTCAGGGCTGGAATTCGTTCCACTCGGAAAGCTATTAATTTTCCGCTGCATACGAAATGAAAAATTCAGTCGTTTCAACCGCGCTTATTCACATCATGAAACCAATTTACATTTTACTTGCTTTCTTATCGCCAACCATCGTGTTTGCCCAAGGTGCTGTTGGTAGCTGGCGCGACCACTTTCAATACAATCGCTTTATCGACGTGTGCGAAGCGGGCGATATGATTTATGGCGCCACCATTAATAGTATTTGCTCCTACAACAAAAATTCCGGAGAAGTCAATCGATACAATAAAACCAACCAACTGAGCGACGTAGGAATCAGCGCTATTAATTATGACCCAACATCCGGTTTTATGATCGTTGGTTACAGAAATGGAAACATTGACTTCTTCAATGATAATGGCACCGTCAACCTTCCTTACATCAAATTCAGCTCACTCGTAGGTGATAAAACCATTTACGACATCTATCCATACGACAACAGAGTCTATTTAAGCACGGGATTTGGCATCGTCGTGCTCGATATGTCACGCCTGGAGATTAAGGAGACATATTTCCTTGGAACAAGCGGCGAAACAGTAATTACCAAAGACCTTTGTATTATCAACGAGAAAATATACGCGATCACCAATCAGGGCGTCCGCGTTGCTGACATCAACAACACGTTTCTATCCAATTTCGAAAATTGGACTACACTGACCGGATTACCCAATAATGCAGCTCCAACGCAGATTGAATTCTTTAATAATGAATTGGTTGTGGTAGTGTCTGAAACAACAAAAGATGCTGTTTGGAGTAAACCATTAGACGGCGATTCATGGACAATAAGACACCCTATCGATTACTTCCGTATTAGTCGTATATGGAGTAACGGAGAATGGTTCTATGTTTCCGGGAATTTCGCCTATTGGTATTGCCATAACAACTTCGATAACCGTATTTACTTGAACAATTACCGAGGAGCCCAACTCGACGTGAGCGATGCAATTCGTGGAAACAATGGGGAATCATGGGTTGCCGATAAACGTTCAGGTCTGATCCGATCCATAGATAATACCGGAACACAAGACTTCAGAGTAAGTCCGGCAGGACCTAAGAGCGACAACTGCAGACGCATCACAGCGTTTAATAACAACATCTGGATAGCTCATGGTGGCGTGCGGGCAGATTGGGGCTCGAATTACAATATCGATGGTATTTCAGCTTTGCTTGATGAAAATTGGATTCATCTAATTTCGGACACAACTAACAGCGCCGGTCAACATTTCAATAGCTCCAATCAATATGTCATGGACATGATGGACTTTGCTATTGATCCAAACAACAATACTATTGTTTATGGTGGGTCATGGGAAGAAGGCCTGTTGCGTATCAATGCTTCTTCACTTTCCATGACACCTACAAATGGCGCCGGCGGTTTAGGTGCCAACCCCGATGGAATAACCGAGGGGTTTTCTCGCATTGCCGTTGGTGGGCTCACCTTCGACCAAAACGG
>JBILCQ010000090.1:0-8298 GCA_044353065.1 Flavobacteriales bacterium
TGCCTAAAATCCCTTCATACCGCATCACCGATGTGGCAAAAGCCATCGCTCCTGAAGCGGCCATCGACATCACAGGTATTCGTCCGGGAGAAAAACTGCACGAGGAAATGATAACCACTTCCGACTCATTCACCACCTACGATTTGGGTCAGTATTATGCCATCATTCCGCAGGTGCCTACGTTCGACCTCGATGCCTTCACCACTCATTTCAAAGCGGCCAAAGTGCCCGAAGGTTTCTGCTACAACTCAGGAGAAAACGATGTTTGGGTGAGTCCGGAAGAAATGCGCGAGCTCATTCGTACGCACGTCGATCCTACATTTTCGGTTTAACCATGGCAGCGCTCCCGGCACAACCGCGCATACACATCATCACGCAGGCACGCATGACCAGCACGCGTTTGCCGGGAAAAATCATGATAGAAACAGCGGGTAAAACCATGCTGGAGCATCATGTTCATCGCTTACAAAAGGCGGGACATCCTGTAATCATCGCTACCACCATCAACTGTGAAGACAATCCTGTTGAGACCTTTGCACAACAGCACAACCTCGCTTGCTATCGAGGCGACGAACATGACGTATTGGGGCGTTTTTACGAAGCCAACCAACAATTTCCCGGCGACATAATTGTACGCGTCACATCTGATTGTCCGCTCATCGATTCAACACTCATTCAACAAGGCATTGATACATATCTCGCATTGAATGACGATCAGTGCTATGTGAGCAATTGTTTTCCTCGAACCTATGCACGAGGTTTCGACTTTGAGATTTTCAGTGCGCGCATGTTACAAGAAGCCAATAGAGAATCGACCTCCACACACGACCGGGAGCATGTCACTCCTTTCATGCGTGCCAAGCACAGCGAGCGCATGCACAACATTGCGCAAGAAAAAAACAACGGCTCACTTCGTCTTACGCTCGACACGCCCGAAGACTTGCTTGTGCTTAAACACATGATTGAAGAAACCCCTGCTCTTGAATTAGGTTTTGCTGAAATAGAGATCTTGCTGCTTAGCCACCCCGAGTGGATTACCATCAACGAACACATCGAACAGAAAAAAACATGAGTGCAGCGACCACGGTGGGAGCAATAAAAGAACTTCATGGCTACACGCTTCAGCAGGGCGCTTTCAACCCAAATGCCATCATGAATTTATACAATGCAGTGGACGCGCAATACACACTCCATGAAGAGGCAGCTCGAACGTTTCAAATGAAACAGAAAATTTCCAAAGGGCATCATGCTAAAGATGGCTTGATCAGCATTCATAGAAAGCATTCCAGAGAAGTATTTGCAAATAAGAGAGTCGTTACACTAACACGTACAATGGCTGCACATCTTAATTCGTCCGAATTGGAATTGGCAACAATAAAAAATGTTGATACGCTTGTTTTATTTCCCAAAATGAAAACCGCTTCATGACAACATCAGTATTCATTCGTTGCGACGGAGGAACTCATATTGGAATGGGTCATGTGGTGCGTTGCCTTGCCTTGGCGAATATGCTGCGCGATTATTTCGACGTGTCTTTTGTACTTCAGGAAACAGAGGAATCAGTCTATCAATGGATCACGCAGCAGGGGTTTCGGTACACCACTCTTTCTCGAACTACGGATTACGAAATGGACTGTACGAATTTACTTGCAGTACTTAATGAGAAGGATAGAAATACGGGGGTAGTGGTGCTCGATGGATATCATTTCAAGACAACATATCAGCAGGCCATTCAACAACTGGGCTGCAAGGTTATTGCCATTGATGATTTGCACAGTTGGCATCATACAGCCAATGCAATTATCAATCACGCACCCGATGTTTCGCCGTCAACCTACGATTGTGAAGCACATACACGCCTCTTGCTTGGACTCAATTACGCCTTGCTTCGCCCGGAGATATTAGATGCTTCGCGCAGTAAGCGCATAGTAAAGCAAGCCAAGAGTTTTCTCATCAGCATGGGCGCTGCAGATGAAAGCAACTGCACGGCGTTCTTCGCTCAATTGCTCGTCACTCAGTTTCCGCATGCTGAGGTACGGCTGCTGATGAGCTCACTCAATCCGCATTACACCGCGATTCAAGCGTTTGCCGAAATACATCCACAGATAAAAATTTACCTCAATCTCCACACGCACGAGCTTACGGATGCCTTGATGCAAACGGATGTAGTGATTTGTCCGGCCAGCACCATTTCCATTGAAGCGTGCGCTATGGGATGCTCTCTGATAACCGGATACACCGCACCCAATCAACTCGGTATACTAAACGGACTTATTAATCACGGAGCAGCCATCTCATTGGGTGCATTTCAATCGCTCACCGAAACAGAAGCCCTCAATTGTATTCGAAATTTCAGCGAAGATATTAATGCACGGGAAAAACAACTGAAGCAGCAACGAACATTGATTGATGGGAAAAGTGCTTGTCGGTTAGCACTTTCATTGTTAGAGGTGTCATACGACTGCACGGTTCGACAAGCATCAATAGAAGATGCACAACTGTATTTCGAGTGGGCCAACGACGCTGCCGTGCGCGCCAACTCTTATCAAACAGCGGATATTGGTTGGGACGATCACGTAAAGTGGTTTGAAGCTGCTATTGATTCAAAAGACAATTGCATGTGGTTGTATACTATAAACGGCATACCCGCTGCGCAGATGCGCTTGAAAATCGAGAACAACAAAGCGACTATCAACTACTCGGTGAGTGCCTCCTTTCGCGGACGCGGTTTGAGTAAGTTATTGCTGCAACACACCGCGCTCAAGCTATCGCTCGAACAAAACCAATTGAAATGTCTGCAAGGATGGGTTAAAAAAAATAACTTGCCATCGTACCGCGCTTTCGAGCGCAGCGGCTATCACATCGTAGAAGAAACCGGCGACTCAGTACTATTCCAATTAACCATCAACGATTAGATTACAGTGCCATCCCTACTTTAGCACAACCGAATTTTATACTATGTCTTTTATTGCCTCCTTGCAACGCCCGTATATCATCGCCGAGATGAGTGGCAACCACAACCAGTCGCTCGAACGAGCACTGGAAATTGTTGACGCTGCTGCACAATCGGGCGCTCATGCGCTGAAGCTTCAGACGTATACCGCAGACACCATCACCATGCGCGGTGCGTATACCATAGAAGACAAAAATTCATTGTGGGCAGGCAGCGAACTATACGATCTCTATCAAAAGGCCTATACGCCGTGGGAATGGCATGAGCCCATTTTCAATCGAGCGAAGTCACACGGCATGGATGCATTCTCTTCACCGTTTGATGAAAGTGCAGTCGACTTCCTCGAAAGTCTCAACGTACCAATTTACAAGATTGCCTCATTTGAAAACACGCACCATCCGTTGCTGCGCAAAGTAGCACGCACTGGTAAGCCGGTCATTATGAGCACCGGCGTAGCGTCGTTCAATGATATTGCCGAAAGTGTGGAAGTACTGAAGTCGGCGGGATGCAAAGAAATTATTCTGCTGAAGTGCACCAGCACGTATCCGGCCACACCGGAGAATACAAACCTGCTCACCATTGAACACATGCGCGAGCGCTGGCAATGCGAGATCGGACTTTCCGATCACACCATGGGCATCGGTGTTGCCTTAGCTGCGGTGGGCCTCGGAGTGCGTGTTATTGAAAAACACTTTACACTACGAAGAGCAGATGGCGGTGTAGATAGTACGTTCAGCATGGAACCACATGAGATGAAAGCACTCGTAGACGAATCGCTGAAAGCCTATCAGGCACTTGGACATGTGCAAACCGAAATACAAGCAATAGAAGAAAAAAGTTTACTTTTCAAAAGATCCATCTATGCATCGCGTGATATCACCGAAGGCGAAGAGTTGAACGAATCAAACTTGAAAATCATTCGTCCGGCTCTGGGCATAGCACCGAAGCATTGGGAAGAGATACAAGGCAAAAAAGCGAAATCAGCCATTCGCGCAGGACAACCATTATCGTGGGAGGTAATCGCATAAACAGAAGAAACCTTGGGAATCATCATCAAACAAGCCGTTCGTTCCACCGTGTTCTCCTACACAGGCGCTGCCCTTGGTTTTTTAACGGTGTGGTTCATGAATCGATTGTGGCTCACGCCCGAGCAAAATGGACTGTTAAATGTCATCATCTCAATTTCGCTCATCAGTAGTTCGCTCAGCAACTTGGGTATGGCAGGAGTCGTGTTGCGTATGTTTCCTCATTTCCGGAATCCTGAAACTCGCCACGGTGGATTTCTTTTTTACCCTTTAGCATTCACTGCAATTGGGTCGTTGTTGTTTCTGCTGGTATATGGACTTTTCCACGACGATTACATCGCACGCAATGCGGGACAATCGCCGTTGCTTGGCGACAACTTGTATTACCTCATTCCTCTCACCTTCTTTCTCGGTGTTTTCAATGTGCTCGACGCTTTCACGCGCGCCTTGTTTTTGTCGACTGCAGGAGTGCTCATCAAAGAAGTTGCTCTACGTGTTGTGATATTGGTTGCCGCTGCTGCCTATCATTGGAACCTGATTGCCTTCGAACAGTTTGTACTCATCTACTTCGGCAGTTTCAGCGCCATGGCCTTTGCGATGATTGCCGTGCTCATTGCTAACAAAGAGTGGCATTGGCGGAAGCCAAGCACTGCGCTAACTCCTGAGGTGAAGAAAGAAATGCGAGATGTCGCATTGTTCTCTGTCATCACGGGGTTAAGCGGAATGATGATTTCTTCTATCGACAAAGTAATTGTAAATGATAAGCTGGGATTGGCAGCGGCAGGTGTTTTTTCAGTTGCAACCTATTTCGGTAGCATGATTCAAATACCTGCACGATCCATTATTCGGATTACCACTTCCGTTATTGCAGAATCGTGGAAAAATAATGATTTGGAAAATATCCGTCGTATCTATCATCAGTCCAGCTTAAATCAGCTCATTATTGGTCTATACTTATTGCTAGCACTTTGGGTAAACATAGATAGTCTGCTTGCCCTAATGCCTATTGAATACGCCGTTGCGAAATACGTTATTCTCTTCATGGGCATGGGATATCTCGTCGATCTTGCAACAGGAGCGAATGGCGCAATTATCGCCACTTCCATTTACTACCGATACGATTCGCTGTTCATGGTATTGCTCGTGGTATTTACAATCTTCATCAATCTTTGGCTCATCCCTATTTACGGAATTGTGGGTTCGGGCATAGCATCTTGTTTGACCTATCTCTTATTCAACATTTTCAGACTTGGATTCATCAAATTAAAATTCAACATGCAGCCATTCTCATTGGCCTTCTTGAAAGTGCTGACAGTTGGCGCAGTTGCTTACTGGATTGGCTTGTTGTTGCCTGTAACAGGGATGCATTATGTCGATATAGCGTTGCGTGGCTCAGTGGTAACTATTCTATACGGCTCGCTCATTGTCGCTTTCAACATTAGCCCCGAAGTCAGCGTGCTTGTGCAAAAAACCATGCAAGGGCTAAAAGGAAAATAACCGCTTACAACTATTCCTATTTCAGACAATACTCGCAGTATTTAGCACTTGGATTATGCTCAAATGATTCGCGTTGAAAAAGTGCCGCGAGGAAACGCGCCAGCGCTTCTTCGACATGATCGATAAAACGGTGGTCTATGTCAGCATCCGATAAATCTTGAGCATGAACAAAGCTTCCTCCGTTTTCGCGCATTGAATAAAACGACGCAATCGGAACGGGTTGTTGCTTATCGCGGGTCATCATGATATAGATAAGCAACTGCAAGAACTTGGAATACTTCGCGTCTGTGAAGAGCGATTCAAAATCTCCCTTGAAGGATGTTTTATCGCCTCCGATTTTACCCGTTTTATAATCGATTACTTGCAAGACTCCTGCAACAACATCTGCCCTATCAATTTTCCCGCGCATGGAAAAGGAAAAAGGTTCACCCTCCAGATTAAATTCAAACAATCGAGAAACGCCGTCTTCTACAAACTTGACTTCGCGTGATTTTGGTGTGCCATCAGTATCAAGTGCTATTTCAATTTCCGCATCGAGATACTTATGAAGCATGTCAATCGCAATACGCATCGATAAATGATCAATTCCCTGATCCAAATTTCGGCCACCATACAGATTGGCTGCAACATCCATGGCACGCTCAGTTAAATTACTTCTAAGTTCAGCAAAGGCATCTGAATTCGGATATGAACCTACAAACGGCTTGTAGAAGTCTTCTAAAACCTTGTGAACGATTTCACCGAATTTACTGCTCGACATACTTTCATCGACCTCCTTTTCCTCGCCCAGCCGTGCAATGTATCGGTAATAAAAATCGAGCGGACAGCTAATGAGTTTATTGATAGCCGAAGGCGAAATTCCTGCTGCCAGTATGGCTCGAATCCGCTCGCGAATAAAATCAGACGCGACAACTCCCTCTCTGAAACGAACCACTTCCGGTGTACCGACAATTTCTTCCTTTAGAATCAAAGATGGATTCGCTTCCTTCAACTCAGCCAACAACTGAATGACATACCTGCTTGGCTCAGCGCTTTTAGAATCTGCTACCTCTGTGGAATAGAAGTAATACACCTCTTCCACTTCCTGCAACAGTCGGTAATAGGTGTATGAATGAATTGATTCCAAATTTTCGGGCATCGAAAGCCCATAATGACTTCTCAGATCAAACGGTATAAACGATTGATTGAAGCGCTCACCGGGAAAATAATCTTCATTAGCGCCAATAAAAAAAATACGTTCAAAGTCAAGCGCCCGCGTTTCCGACAAACTCAACACCTGCAATCCTTCAATTGGCTCACCGGTGTATTGCATCTTCATCCGTGCAATCACCAGTTGGTAAAGACGAAGTAATACTTGATCGCTATTCAGAAATTCATGTCTTCTGAGCAACTCGATTAACTCTTCCAGTACTTCTATCATTTTCATTCTTGCAACAACCGAATAATCATCGGATGGTGCAAAAAGATTCATGAAAGTGAGTGTTGCATTCAAGGCGTCAATAGGAGTCGCTTCTATTTTATAGACATCGAGAAGGGCCTTGAATGATTCATGATTGCTACTCCACTTTTCGAGATGGGCTTGCGTAATTTGTGCAATATTCTCATCGAGTATTTCAGTGCGAATAACATCGCAGGCATCCATTGCATAGCCACTTGCTCTGATTAGCTGAAGCCACTGCATAAAATGCTTGTGATAGATTTTTCCTTTGCGAACGTGATGGCTGCGCAGAAGAAAAACATCTTCGACAATCCTCGACAATATTGTTTGATTCAATGGCTTACCAATTGCCAGGTTCACTTCGCCCTTCACATCAGCAATAGCAGAAAGCAAGGGCTCAAGTGCTGTTTCATCATTAATGACAATGCAGGTATTATCGAGCTCTTGCTCAGACAAACCGGACAAGATCTCGGAGGCGCGAAAAACCTGCGCAATTGAAGTGCTGCACTTTATAAGTGTTGCGTTAATAGGATGCGTAGCTATTCTATCGACAACGGCTGAATCGTGAATGAACTCCTTCCACTTACGCGCTTCAGCGCCTGCCTCATGGATTTCATTTTCGAAATAATATCGGTCTACATCCCAACTTAATTCTACCTTCCAAAGTTGGGACGCATTTCGAATCAACTTTGTCTCTGCTGCCGAATAGCTTGCTATTCCAACAAAGTAGATGCATTCAATGCTATCATCGCTTGCAATAACCGAGGGGTTCTCTGCCAGAAATCGAACAGCACGAGCATACGACCAGCAGGCATTCTCATCTTGCCAAGTTGCATAAGCATGATATAAAGCGCCCAATTGTTTCCAAAACAGCAGAAAATCTTCCTGTGTCTGCGATAAGGGATCACGATTATAACTCCACGCTTCAGGATCCCAATTCTCAATTTCCCGGATATTGCGCAAATCACTGAACACGATCTTCCCGGGTGCAAGTGCAGAGTCAACATCGTTGAAATCACGCATAGCAGTAGCGTACCATCCAAGAAAAGTTTCGAAGTTGTCTACTCCTTGTAACGTCGATCGATATTGCTCAAACATCGCCATGATAAGCTCCAACTCTCCTGCGATGCGCCCAGGCAAAATAGACCTCACCCAATCGGGTAAAATGAGACAACGTGGAGCCCAAAAAGCCCCTCCCTTCAGTTTATGTAAATGCCTCGTAAGAAAGAGCCGAGCCCGTGTTGTGGGAAGCACAACAACAACCCGGCTCATATCATTGGGATGGCGATCGAGCAGTTGAGCTGCGAATCTTTCTAGAAAATAATTAGACATTATTGCACGATAGTTTAATTCAATTCATCAAATTTGAGAAATGACTGCACCAT
>JBILCQ010000091.1:0-8222 GCA_044353065.1 Flavobacteriales bacterium
GCCAATACCGATGATGGCAGCTGCTACTTCTCGGGCGATAACTGCGACGATGGTGATGCCACTACAATCAACGATGTGTACAACATCGACTGCGTATGTGAAGGCGAAGTGATTCTGGTAATTGAAGGCTGCACCTTTGTTGATGCCTGCAACTACGATGCGCTGGCAACCGTTGACAATGGCAGTTGCGTGTTCATCGGCGATGCTTGTGATGATGAAATCGCTGAAACAGTGAATGATGTTATTGGCGCTGATTGCTTTTGCGCCGGTGAGATTATCGAGTATGTAGGTTGTACCGATGCGAGCGCTTGTAACTACGATGCCACAGCGAATACCGATGATGGCAGCTGCTACTTCTCGGGCGATAACTGCGACGATGGTGATGCGAATACAGACAATGATGTTTACAACACCGACTGCGTTTGCGAAGGCCAGATTATAGTGGTAGTAGGTTGCACAGATCCTTTAGCATGCAATTACAACCCAGAAGCTACTATCAGCGACAACTCGTGCACATATCCTTTAGCTGAGTGTGTAGACTGTGCAGGTAATTGCATTATCGATACAGATGGAGATGGCACATGTGATTGCCTCGAAATTGAAGGTTGTACCAATCCGCTTTCTGTCAACTATGACCCGAACGCTACTGAGTTCGATGGCTCTTGCGTACTCGGTTGCATGGATCCAACAGCCATCAATTATAACGCGAATGCGAATGAAGAAGATGGAAGCTGCATTTATCCGTTGCTCGGTTGCACCTACCCAAACGCTTGTAATTTTAATCCATTGGCCACTACGGATGACAATAGCTGTACATTCCCGGGTTGCAATGATGCCTCAGCTTGTAATTTCGATCCTGCTGCCGGATGTTTGGAAGATGGAAGCTGCGAATACATTGACGAAAATGCCAATGGAATTTGCGACTTGAATGAGGTGCCAGGTTGTACGGATCCAATTGCTTGCAACTACAACCCTGCTGCAAACGTGAACGATGGTTCTTGCGGATTCGATACAACAGAAATTATCGAGGTTACATCAGACAGCTCAAGCTTTGAATGGGATGGTCAAACCTACACTGAAAGCGGAATCTATCAATTTGATTATATCAATGCGGCAGGTTGCGACAGCATTGTAATACTTGATTTGACCTTCACCATCGTTCAAGAATTGAATGAGAATAATCTGCAAATGTGGCCTAACCCTGCAACTAATGAGGTTCAAATCACGTGGAATGGAACGGCTGCCGATTTGATTGAAGTGTTTGATATTGCCGGAAAGCGCGTAGCCTCATTCAATCGTACATCGCGTTTGGATGTGTCTAATTGGGCTCCCGGAAGCTATATGATTCGTTTGCGAAATGAAAACATGGTCATGGAGCGACGACTAATGGTCGTGCGTTAATCCTGAACGATTAGAGAATCAAATGGTCGGCCCTCGAGCCGACCATTTTTTTTATCCTTGAATATGGGTGTGAAGGATTTTTTTATCGTGTATTGATTATATTCGTTTGACCTTATTACTAAGCTTTCTATTCTTGAATAGTTTGTTCAGGCAACGTTTCGTGCTATGTTTCTGCGCTGCTTTGCTTATAGCGCCTAAGCCACTGTGTGCCCAATTTTGGCAGCCCTATACATTTCCTGCAGGAGTAATCCATCAGTATTCAGGAGGTTTTTTAGGTGGAGGAGTTTCAATGGCTGATTTCGATAAAGACGGCTGGGATGATGTTTTTCTCTGTAGTCAAGGGAGCAATCCGCTATTGCTGAAAAGTATCAACGGAGACTTACAGCCATGGCCCAGCGGAATTTCAAACTCAGGTGAAATGAAGCAAGTCACTTGGGTGGATTTTGACAATGATGGAGACCGGGATCTTTCAATTACCGGACTTAATATGCCTGTTCGAATTTTCGAGAATGATTCAAATGCATTCATTCAGCTGCCTCCCGGCTCCGGTATTTCACCCGTCAGTTTAGTTTCATATGGTCATAATTGGGGCGATTATGATTTGGATGGAGATCTCGACTTATTTGTGTGCAATTACGATGCGCAGTTCATGGGATATGTCAATTCTGACAATCAACTCTATCGCAATGACGGTGGGGGAAACTTTACGGATGTTAGCGTTGAAGCCGGCTTTGTATCGATGGTGAATTATACCTTCATGGCCCTTTGGATGGATTATAATCGTGACTTGTATCCGGATTTGCTAGTCATTAACGATAGGTACGAAGTTCCTAATTATTTCTATCACAATAATGGCGACGGAACATTTACTGAAATTAGCGCACAGGCCAATTTGAATGACTATATGTTCGGTATGACAGCCACTGCCGATGATTTCGACAATGATGGTGATCTGGATATCTACATAACCAATGGTACGTCAGGGAATTTTCACAAGCGCAACAATGGGGATGGCACTTTTACGGATGTAAATGAAGAACAAGGAACAACGTTGAATCGCTTTTGTTGGTCTGCGCAATTCGTTGATGCCAATCGCGATGGTTGGCAAGATTTACATATCTGCAGTACACCGCACGTCAGGATAAGCGGTCAGAATTTCCTGTATTTAAATAGTGGTCTTTCATATTACAATGCAACAGAATCATCCGGCATTGCTCAAGACAACGGATGGAGTCGTTCGAGTGCCATTGGAGATTTCAATCGGGATGGTATAGCAGATGTTGCGGTATGTAAGTCAAGTCCAAGTTTCTCTTCATTGTGGAGCGGAGTGTCAAATGATAATCATTGGCTCAAGGTGACACTCGAAGGGGTGCAGTCCAATCGAGATGGAGTTTCAACCTGGATTGATTTGTTTGCAGGAGGTGGTCGACAATCGCGATACACTTATTGTGGTGAAGGATATCTGTCACAAAATAGTTTTAGTGAATTCTTTGGAGTTGGCGAAACAAGTTTAATCGACTCCTTAGTGCTGCATTGGCCTTCCGGAGTGGTTGATCGATGGTGTCGCATACCTGCCAATCAGCAGTTGCATTTGGTGGAGGGAAGTTCTCAGTTGGCTTCCATTTTCTCTCAGAGCGGTACAACGCTGTGTGCAAATGATTCCCTGGAATTTATTATTGAAGGAGATTGGTCATCAGTGCAATGGAACATCGGCACAAATGATTCATCTGTAACCATGGTTGATGAAGGTCCTGTGTTTGCGTTGGTGCAGGATGAAATGGGGAATTCTTTTTATACAGATACTGTGTGGGTTGTGCTCAATGAACCTCCTGTGGTTCAGACGAATGTGCAACATGTTTCATGTTATGGATTTTTGGATGGAGCTATCGAAATAATATCTGATGAGCCTTTAGAGCTCTCGTTGAATGGCACGGTTACCGAATCGAATTTGATAGGCGGTGTCGGTGCAGGTATTTTCGAAGTAGGGTGGGAAGATGAGCATGGGTGTTTCTATTCATCCGACATTTCTGTTGAGCAACCGTCCCCTTTCGTTGCACAAGCTATTTCTCAAAATGTCTCTTGCGCGGGTGAAGCGGATGGAGCTGTAACTTTCGATTATTCAGGTGGGACTCCCGGCTATTATTTAGTGGCAGGTAATGAACTAGTGAGTGAATTACCCTCGGGAAATTATATCTACATCGTTTCAGATGGCAATGGCTGTTTGCAATCGCTTCAAGTAACGATTGACGAGCCGCAATCGCTAAACATTGAAATGACAGCGGAACCGCAAATTGGCGAAACACCGAGTGGAAGTATTTCATGCATGGTTTCGGGAGGCACGCCGCCTTATTCCTTTGTGCTGAATAGCGAATCCCAATCCGACTCCGCTTGGTTCAATTTAGCTTCAGGAGTTTACGTGGTCAGCGTTTTTGATTCAATGGGCTGCAGCATTCAAGAAGAAGTAATGGTGGATGTCCTCAGCAATATCGAGGATCTTAAAAACTACGAGCTTGAAATCTTTCCTAATCCTGCGCAACAAAACGAACCAATTTTTATTCAGTCGAGGCATTCAATAGAGGAGGTACGAGTGTTTTCATCCAGGGGTAGTTTGGTTTATCAAAGCGCCGACACTCGCGCACCCTTGCTCACGCTCGGTGCGGGGGTTTATTACATTCAGACGGTTTATCTAGGATGCACTCGGGCATATCGCCTCGTTGTAATTGAATAAGTGAGTGTATTTTTGATCATCTTATGCCTATCTATCAGTTGCACTCGCAGCACGTTGGTTTTCCTCCACGTTCAGAATTTGATTACGACATCATCGCAGTAGGAGGTGACTTGCGATTGGAGCGTTTGGTAGAGGCATATTCAAGAGGTGTTTTCCCTTGGTACAACGACCCCGGAAAACTTCAGTGGTTCTGTCCGGATGAACGTTGTGTGTTGCCCGTTTCCTCTGTTCAGGTTTCACATTCCATGCGGAGTTTATTGCGTAAAGGTGAACTCTCTTTTTCCATGGATCATTCTTTTTTGGAAGTCATTGAGGCATGTCGTGAGGGTGAGCGCCAGAATCAAACCTGGATTCACGATGAAATTGTGGAGGCATATACAGCTTTGCATGGTCAAGGGTTGGCGCACTCACTCGAAGTGTGGCTTCAAGATCGCCTGGTAGGCGGATTGTACGGTGTTTCACTGGGGTCTATGTTTTTCGGTGAGAGCATGTTTTCAAGGCATTCCAATGCATCGAAGTCAGCGCTGATTCAGCTGTGTCGATTTTTACCAACCATTGGAATAGATCTAGTCGATTGTCAAGTTCCCAACGATCATTTGCTCAGCATGGGAGCCGAAGTTTGGCAACGCAATCGTTTTTTGGATTTACTCGAAATCGGCATAAAACATACATCGCTAAAGGGCAGCTGGAGTGAGGTTTTCGAGCACTGGTTGCTCGATGAAACTAACAAGTCAATGTGATAAGTTGAGCGCGCTGTTGAATTGAGTATGACTATTTCATTTTATTTCGCATTTGTATGAAACCAATTCCATTTTCTCCCCCGCGTATTGATCAGAAAACAATTGATGCAGTAACGGAAGTGCTTCTTTCAGGTTGGATTACCACCGGGCCCAAAACGCGCGAACTGGAAAGTCGCATCAATGTGTATTGTGGTTCCGGTAGAACACTCTGTCTGAATGCCTGGACCAACGCGGTTGAGCTCGTGTTGCGCTGGTATGGTGTGGGCCCGGGCGACGAGGTGATTGTTCCCGCTTACACCTATTCGGCTACCGCCAACATCGTTTTGCACGTCGGCGCTAAGCCGGTAATGGTGGATGTGGAGAAGGGTAAGTTTACTATTGATATTGCTCAAATCGAAAGGCACATAACCCCTTCAACCAAGGTGATTATGCCCGTTGATATTGGTGGAATGCCTTGCGATTATGATTTCCTTATGGAATTAGTGAAGCGCGCCGATATAAAGGCGAAATTCAAATCAGCCAATGAGCGCCAGCAAAAGCTTGGTCGCATCTTGGTGGTTTCGGATGCTGCACATAGTTTTGGCGCAACTTATAAGGGAAAGAAGGTGGGCGGTCAGGCCGATGTGATGGGCTTTTCGTTTCATGCTGTCAAAAACTTGACTACAGCGGAAGGAGGAGCGATCACGTTGAATTTACCGGCACCTTTTGATAATGATGACGTTTGGAAGTCAATTAATATTTCGGCACTGCATGGTCAAACAAAGGATGCCCTCACAAAGACGCAGGCCGGTCAATGGCGCTACGATATTGTGGAGGCCGGTTATAAGTGCAACATGACGGATATTCAGGCAGCTATTGGGCTGGTCGAGCTGGATCGATATGACAATGATACCTTGGTGCGTAGAAAGGATATTTGTTCGAGATACAATGCCAAATTTCATAGTCAACCGTGGTTTAGTTCTCCACTATTTGAAACTCATGAGTCTGAAAGTTGCTATCACCTATATATGTTGCATGTATCTGGAATGAGCGAAGCGCAGCGCGATGAAGTAATTCGAATTGTGGCGGAGCAGGGTATTGCGTTGAACGTGCATTTTCAGCCGTTGCCATTGCTTTCTCTTTATAAAGGATTGGGCTATCGAATGGAAGATTATCCGAATGCTTGGCACCAATACTCAGCTGAGATTTCGTTGCCTGTATACTACAACTTGAGTGACGAGGATGTAGACCGCGTCGCCCATGCCGTGATTACTGCCGTAAATACAGCGCTTCTCTCATGATTAAGCGTTTGTTTGATATCGTGTTTTCTTTGATAATGCTTGTTCTGTTCTTGCCGTTGTTTCTCGTGCTGGCTTGCTGGGTTAGTTTGGATAGCAGGGGAGGTGTCTTTTTCGGGCAAGACCGCGTTGGACTTGGTGGCAGGCATTTCAAGTTGTGGAAATTTAGAACCATGAAGCCACAATCGGAGAAAAGCGGTCAGCTGACTGTCGGATCTACCGATTCGCGCATAACCGCTGCAGGGTATTTTCTTCGAAAATTTAAGGTTGACGAGTTACCCCAACTTTGGAATGTACTGAGGGGTGAAATGAGCGTGGTTGGCCCTCGTCCGGAGGTGCCTCGATATGTGGCACATTATACAAATGAGCAACGTGAGGTTTTGAGTGTTCGACCCGGAATTACGGATTATGCTTCCTTGCAGTATTTTGATGAAAGCGACTTGCTCGCTAAATCTGAAAACCCCGAAGAAATATACATCAGAGAGATTCTTCCTACGAAGCTTCGATTAAATCTAATCTACATTCAGAGTCGATCGTTTTGGGGAGATTTACGAATCATTGCATTGACCGGATTTCGTATTTTCAAAGGTTAATTGCAGCTTGCATAGTCTGATCATGTAGGGGTTTTTCAAATCGAAGGGTACTAATCATGGAAACCTATGTATTTTGGCCAACCAATTTCTACGAATAATCAACCTATGAAAGTTATATCTACGCTTGTGCTGCTCCTTTCAGCAGTTTTTCTTTTTGCTCAATCGGAACCATTCGGATTTCAATTGCCTATTCAAGTTATCCAGGAAATTCCGACCTTCGAGTTAGCGACGTTTAACCATGACCAGCTGCTCTTGGAAGATTCTCGCTTGGAGAAGGCCGGTGGAAGAACTAATATCGGGAGAATAATTCCCATTAACCTGAATGCAGAGTCGGCGGGCAACTGGAGCACCTTGTCTAACGGTGATCGTCTTTGGCAATATCGTTTTCGTTCTGCAGGTGCAAAGGGAATGTGCGTTTACTTCGACGGTTTATACATCCCTCAAGGCGCAGTAATGTTTCTCTATTCGTCTGATCGTAAAACTTTTGTCGGTCCATTCACAGTCGATGATTGCAATGCACATGGCAGTTTTATGATGGGGGAAATTTTGGGCGATGATGCCGTTCTCGAGTATTACGAGCCGGCTTCTGTAGTAGGTGTTCCGAGTATCGGTATTCAGTCTGTTTCGCACATGTATCGCTACGTGTACAATTATTCTGATTATTCAACCGGTGATGAATCTCGAATTGATGAATCCGATTTCTGCGAGGTTGATGTGAATTGCCCTGAAGGTGCCGACTGGATTCCTCAGCGTGATGCTGTTGTGCGACTTCTCATTACCGATGGTGCATCACAAGGCCTATGCTCTGGTTCTGTTGTGAATACTACCGCACGTGACTGCCGCCTTTATATTCTAACTGCCATGCACTGTGGCGTAGGTGTAACGGATGCTGATTGGTTGCAGTGTTCTGTTCGCTTTAAGTATCAAAAGAGTGGCTGCGGAACGGGAAATGCTCCTACTATAAGCAATCGTGTCGGTGTGTTTCATTTGGCCGATAGTAATGATGGTGGAGGTCAGACCGGTTCCGACTTTCTTCTGTTAGAATTGGAGGACAACGTTTTAGCCAGTTACAACGTTTTTTACGCCGGCTGGGACGCAAGAACCACCACACCTCAAGATGTTATAGGCATTCACCATCCTGCAGGTGATGCAAAAAAGATATCGACTGCGACCAACATTACTTCTGGAACCTATAGCGCTCCCGGTAATCACTGGCGAGTGGTTTGGATGGCCACCGAAACCAATCACGGAGTAACGGAAGGAGGTTCTTCAGGGTCTCCTATCTTCAATCAAGATAAGCGAATTGTTGGTCAGCTAACCGGTGGAAGCTCGTTTTGTAATTCTCCTACAGCACCTGATTATTATGGCAAAATGGATAAGAACTGGGACGATAATCCGAACACGGCATCCCAAAAATTGAAGGAGTGGCTCGATCCGCTTGATACCGGGGAGTTGTTTATTGATGGGGCGTATTCGGATGGCT
>JBILCQ010000092.1:0-8207 GCA_044353065.1 Flavobacteriales bacterium
CGGAAATCGGTAAAATTTGAGTGCTGAAGGTTCCATCGGTTTGCTGATAAGCCACAGATAATGATTCTGAACCCGCGGCAACGAGATCATCCAGATAATCGCCATTCATATCCATCACCGCTTGAGCGCCAACACTCACCGTCATTGGCGTAAAGCTGAGAAGATTGATAACTGGATCGGTAACAGTTAGACTGAAGGTGAAACCTGCATTTGTCCAGAAATTATCCCAAACAATGGTATAAGTAACTCCTGCTTCCACGTTCATGGTTGCAATAGAGCTGTAACCCGGACCTGTATCGTCGTCGCCACCCACACATGTTAAGTTACCGCATGTTCCGGTGTAAATGTGCATGCGTGTGTCTACAGGAGTAATACCATTAATGTAGGAACTCACGGTCATCGAATAATCGGCATCCGGAGTGTAGGTGTACCACTCAGCATATTCAGCGCCACCTTGCTGGCCACTGCAGGTTACAGCAGGGAGTTCTGTTCCATTTACTGCGTCAACAATGTAGTAGCCGGGCTCAATGAGCAACGCGCTCGAGCAGTTGTCTTGCGCTATTAAAGCCAACGAGGGCATAAACAGCGCGGTAAAAATCAGTTTGTAAAATTTATTCATGATGGTTTTGATTGAATTTATGGACATGGAGTGGATAGCGAATTTATATATGCTTCCAGCAAAGTAATTGCTTCTTCGTGCACGACCGATCGTCCGAGCAGGGGCATGCGATATTCGACTTGATTGGTGTTTAGTCGGAAGTGCATCATGGAGCGATTGATAATGCCTCGAGCGATGATTTTAGTTAACTGTGGAGAGCCCGACACACTCTCCTGAGGTGTAATACAAACACCCAGATTTTCCGGAATAGCCGTTTCGCTCCACGCTAAGCGCAAAGGGCGGTAACTGCAATGGCTTCCTTCTCTGTGGCAATGCGCGCAGTTCATATCAACGTAGGCACGCCAGCGGTTTTCCAAACTTTGAGTTTGATCGGTCCAGTCGGCGACTGTTTCAATCGAGCTTGGATAATTAGGATTCAGATAACCCACGGCTGCCCACTTTGCGAGTTGATTACTCACGCCATCTTCATAGGTAATGGACTTATTCAGGTTTTGTGGCTTGGGTCCAATGGGCGTTGAAACATCAACAATCTTATGGCATGTTTTACACTCCGCTTCGCTTGGCACTCTATAATTGACGGAATGTGTTACACCATCTGTGTCCATCCATTGAATATCTTGGTAGGATCCGTTCAAATCGAAGGTGGCCTCCGTCTGCTCGTCATTCCACACATAATCGGCAAATTTCCATTCGCCATTCTTTTTATAGATCAGACGTGTTTCGATGATTTTACGATTACCCGACGGTTGTACGTTGTCATAATAGAAGTTCTTAATCATGACGGTTCCTTCCGGAAAGTCCACAACTTCACGATCGCTTACATACTGCGCGCTCACCCCCGCGGGCATCCAAATGAAGCGCTTCTTTTTGGCGTAATCTGAAAAGAGAGGGGTGATGACGTCGTAGGGCAAAACTCCTGTATTGGGATGTAAGTCAGAAATAGTTTCCGTGAAAAAACGATACTGCGAAAGAGTGGGGTAGGGAACAGATTCGAGGTTGAAGCTAACACCGGCGCTGTCGGTGGTTTCAGGAATGGTGTCAGCTGGTGGTATGGTATCGGTTGGCTCTTCTATTACTGTCGGAGCTTCTTCACTGTCATCTTTTTTGCAAGCTTCCAACCCGACTAGCAGGGTTAGCAAAACGATTAAAATTCGATACCTCCACTTCATATTTTCGTTTCGTTTATTTGCACGAGTCCAAAAGTAACCGAAAGACTGCAAAGTGCTGCTAGAGGTTGCCTGAAAGTTTGGATTCACAAATTCGGATGAGGAAATGGAAAGTTTTGCTTCTGAAATAAAGCGGTTCAATCGATCGTTGGCCATCAAGCAGGCTTTACCTAATGGAATCGGTTTGCTTCATCCATATAGAGATGACCATCGAGTACTGGCTTGGTCCGACGCGTTTTATGAGCGGTTTTATGGCGATACACAAGCCCGTCATTTGATTTTGGGCATAAACCCGGGCCGACTGGGCGCCGGGCAAACAGGCATTCCTTTTACGGATACCAAGCGGCTGTTTCAGTATGTTGGTTTGGGAGATGGTGAAAATTTGACGCACGAAACCAGCAGCGCATTCATCTACCGAGTCGTCGATGCTTTCGGCGGCGCTATGCATTTTTACAAGCAATTTTTGGTCTCGTCCGTTTGCCCTCTGGGTTTTGTGTCTGCAAAAAATGGCAAAGAGGTCAACTTCAATTACTACGATAGCCCCGAATTACAAAAGGCCGTCGAGCCTTTTATCGTTCGCTGTATGGAAAAGCAGTTGGCTTGGCCAATCAACCGCGAGGTTGTGTATTGTCTTGGTACAGGAAAGAATCTGGCTTTTTTGAATGAGTTGAACAAAGCTCATCGCTGGTTTCGGCGCGTCGTGCCACTGGAGCATCCACGCTACATCATGCAGTACAAGTCGAAACACGTGAATGCTTACATCGCAAAATACCTTGAAGTCCTAGGCGCTCCCTAACTTTTTCCGTTCATGCTTGTTTAGCAGATGTAATTTTGCACCCATGGAAAATGTCGGCTCATTAAGGAAATTGGACACAATTGCAGACGCGCTTGAAGATGTACGTCAAGGCAAGCTAATCATTGTTGTGGATGATGAGGACCGCGAAAATGAAGGCGATTTTATTGTAGCCGCCGAGCGTGCCACACCGGAGGTAATTAACTTTATGTCGAAGTATGGCAGGGGATTGATTTGTGTTGCCGTTACCGAAGAAACTTGCAAAACATTGGATTTGGAAATGATGGTGGCCAACAATACCGATCCGCATAAAACGGCATTTACGGTTTCTGTTGACTTGCTAGGGCATGGATGCACTACCGGCATCAGCGCGCAAGACAGAGCGAAGACCATTCAAGCGCTCATAACTCCGGGTTTCAAGCCAGCTGATTTTGCTCGACCAGGTCACATTTTCCCTTTGAAAGCCAAAAGTGGAGGAGTGCTGCGCAGAACCGGACATACGGAGGCAGCTGTCGATTTAGCACGATTGGCCGGATTGGCTCCTGCGGGTGCCATTGTCGAAATCATGAACGATGATGGAACTATGGCGCGCCTTCCGCAACTCTTCGAAATTGCAGACCAGTTCGGACTCAAGGTTATATCCATTCGCGATTTGATTGCTTATCGACTAAAGGAAGAAACTCTTGTAGAAGTTGTTGTTACTAAGCAAGTGCATACCGGATTCGGTGATTTTACGCTCACTGGGTTTCGGCATAAGATAGACCAGAAAGAATATATCGCGCTGGTAAAGGGAGACTGGAAGGAAGATGAGGCAATTCCTGTTCGCGTTCATTCTTCCAGTCTGCTCAACGATATTTTCAATTTGAAAAGTGAGACTCAAGCGTCGTCATTGGAGAATGCACTGCGAATCATTGAACGAGAAGGGAAAGGCGCTCTTGTGTATATCAATCGCATGGACCCTGCAAAAGGTCTCTTGCATGAAATGCTTGGACTGCTCGATGAGAGTGATTCCGGAAGTCAAGGAATGGATAACCGGGATTATGGAATCGGCGCGCAAATCCTGCGCTTATTGGGGATTCGAAAAATGCGCATAATCACAAATCATAAGGAACAACGGAGAGCAGGTCTTGAAGGATATGGCCTTGAAATTACGGATACGATTCCACTCCATCCCTAGTGGTTACTATTATTCTTTGATGAAGGAAATAGTGTAGTTCTCCTGTTCGCCTTGAATGATTGTTTGATATAGTCCTTCCGGTAAATCTTTCACCGAAATGATTTCGTTAACCATTCCGTTAGCCGCTCTTGTTTGATGGGAACTTACTATTCTACCGGAGATGTCGATTAGCAGAATAGAAATGGATCCATCTGTTTTGAATGCTCCGCGGAGCTGCGTAAATGTGCTGCATGGATTCGGAAACAACGAGAGTGAATTCGTATTGTCCAATCGTTCTATCCCTACGAAAGGTGATAATTCGTTCATGCTGCCGTTCGGAACCAATGCCCACATTTTTAGAGGCGAACCATTACTGTTGTTGGCCGGCTGTCTGAATCCTGAACTGAGTAGGGTGATGGATTGACCTGCAAAATCAGGTAATGCCGCCGGTAGGGTATACGATGCGAAAAGGAATTGAGTCGGTGAATTACGCAAGCTAAACACTAGGTTGTTTCCAGAGGAAATGGATGCAGATTCCGAAAGTTCACCGCGGGCAACGTTGCTGAATAGCGGTTGAATGGGCAGGGTGGTTTCGCTCAAATCGACAGAGCCCAGGTCGGTTGCTGCGTGAAAAAATCGAAGTTCGATTTCGTCCTCGCCAATTGCAGAGGAAGACACATTCGACTCATGATACCAGGTAAGTGGTGGCGCAGGATTGTAATGTTGGGTGTGAAAAATGCCCCAGAGAAAAAGTCGGTGAAGCTGATTGGGTTCAAATAAAAAGTCATTTTCAAGCAGAGTAAGAGAAGAGTCACCTGCAGCAGTCAAACGAATCGAAAGTGTATCACTACACGGAATAGTGAAAGAGTTCGAAGCAGATTCAAATGACAACGATGAAATCAACAGGGAGTCGTTAAGCCAAACATCAACAGTGGAAAGTGATGTGTCGGCTGAGGTGTGTATGAATTGAATGTCGCAATAAATCGGTATTTCCGGGGAGTTAAGACGAATCATTGAACCGCCCGATGGTGAACAGAACCAGACGGAAGGAATGTTCAATACTGTGTCAGGAAAAGTCAATGCTGTTATTTGTTGCTGATTGAAATTCAAGGAGTCGAAAGGCGCATGCAGCGCAGTAATACTATCGGTTCCTGAATAGATAATCCACTCTTCGCTGACACTAGCTAGGCGAGCAGTACTGCTTAATTGAGCGTACGAAACGTTTTCGAAAATGGATGTTTGCTCGAGATTGTTGCTGCGAAGACTCAGGTTTGGCCAACCGGATGTTCCATTGAAAAGGGTAAGGTCGATTGAATCCAAAGGAATCTGTTCCGACAATTCCCACTCATTTATATAGAGCTGTGGGAGGGCCGTTGTTGATTCGCCGCCAAACCAGATTAGCTGATAATCCTGGCCGCTCAAGAGCTGAATGGTGTCACACCATAAACTGTTGAGCTGTCCATTGCCAAGAACCGAGTTCACACAAACCACTATTTCTTTCCCGGATGGAAACGGCATGAATGGAGTAGCGTGATGCACATGGAGCTGCTCTTGCCAGTTTTCGCCATCAATTGTAATCTGGATACTTTCAGCTCCGGGTAAGGATGACGTGTTCATGAACTGAACATCCGAGGTGATATTCCAGCGAAGGGTTTCCAGTGGTACAAGAGCGCCACCTGCACTGGTTGTGGCCCACATTGCAAAGGCCTCCCCATTGTTGTTGTTGGATTGGTTCACGAATCCACTCGTGACGACGGTGATGGCCCGACCTGCCCAACTGAGCGCACTAACAGGAAGAGAAAATTCAGCGATTAGAGAACTATCCGATTCTCTCAAAACACTCCACCCATAATCCGCTGTGAAAAGAGGGAGATAGCTCGTATACTCACCGTATTCAACATTGTCAAATGCAGTTAGTTGAAACAATTGAGTCTCCTGAATTTCGATTGAATCAAGATCCGAAGTCCCATGAAGAAAAAGAACCTCTATGGATGAGGTAGAGCTACTTTGTTCGAGCGCTCCGCTGAATTGATGGATTCCTAATGGCCGGAATGGACTATTCGATAGAGCGTCAAGTTGGCCTTGTAAAGTGAAAATGTTTTTGCTACTCGGAGTAAGTTGACCCAACAGCGAGTGATAAATGATGGATGAATCTTCTGCATGACGTATGGTCCAAAGTGCAGAATCTGTGACTTGTTGTAGTGGTGTGGCATGATGGATATTCAAATCGTTCGCCCAAAGAATATCGCCAACCCATACATCTACAATGGAAAGTGAGTCATCCTGGCTGTTATGGATAAACTGCACTTTTGCTGTTTGAGCATACCCTGAATTGGAGCAAAGCCCGCAAATCAGAAGGGTGAAGCAGATATTTTTGAGGATGCAAATCACGTTGTGAAAATAAACAGGAATCATTCGGACGATTGTACCTAAAAGCACTTGAATTTGATTCGCTCGAAATTTGCCCAAATTGGAAACACAACTGAACTTTTAAGGATTGCCCGTTGTTATTTGATTTATAACGATTGACCAAATGCAAGAATTCAGCATAAAAGACCTTGAAAGCTATACCGGCATTAAGGCGCACACCATCCGCATTTGGGAACAGCGATATGGTTTGCTGAAGCCGGAGCGAACAGATTCTAACATCCGGAAGTATTCGGATAGAGAATTGAAAACGCTTTTGAACGTTAGCTTGCTGAACAACCGCGGGCACAAAATTTCGGAAATTGCCGGAATGTCGGAAGATGAGATGGCTAAGCTTGTAGAGCACTATGCCACCTCCACACAGAACGATGATACGTTGATAGGCACGCTGAAGCTCGCTATGTTGAACTTTGACGAGACTTTGTTCAACAGCATTGTTGACCTGCGAATTGCCTCTCAGGGTCTGGAACATACGTACCTGAACGTACTTACTCCTTTTATGCATCAAATTGGGGTCATGTGGCTTTCGAATGCCATCTGTCCTGCCCAGGAGCACTTCATTTCCAATCTGATACGTCAAAAGCTGTACACACACATCGATCGGATGGGTCCGGATTTGGTGGTTCATCAAAACAAGACTTTCGTGTTGTATTTGCCTGAGCTTGAGTTCCACGAGTTGTCTTTGATAATGCTCAATTTTGCTCTGAGGTCACGCGGTTATAGGACAATTTACTTGGGCCAATCGGTTCCGATTGAGGATCTCTACCAAGTGTACCAGCGCATAGGAGAAGTTCAATTTATCTCTCTGTTCACTACACAACCGGTTTCGGTGTTACTTCCGGGTTACTTGCGAAAACTCGTTGAGCAATTTTCGGGTTCAGCGTGTGAATTCCACCTTACAGGCGGTGTTATTCAGGGAACTAAGTCTCCAGAACTAGGATTGGTAAACATATATTCCGATCTTGGACAGTTGTTGAACGCTGTGGTCGCTTAAATAAAACAAAACCTCTGTATAAAACGATGAAGGGAGTCAATTGGCTCCCTTTTTTGTTTTCAACTTCTGAAAAACGACCGAATTCGGAATAGTTGAGTTACGTTTTGGACCATTAGCGTTCTACTTGGGTTCGCCGGATGATAAGCTAAAGTGTTGTTATTTAGTGTGTTTAATACATTGCGGAACTTTTGTTTAATAATTTTAAGAAAAAACTAAACAAAAGTGTTGGATTGAGGTAGGGTTTGTTTAATCTTTGCGGTAAACAATTAAACAAAGGTAAAATGAGTACCCTCGAGTTTAATCACTTGCTAATTTCAAACCGCCCAATCATGCGCGGTTTCGCAATCAACTTCACCCGCAATGTAGAGGATGCGGAAGATTTGATTCAAGATACATTTTTGAAGGCATTGAAGTACAAAGACCGATTTGAAGACGGCACCAACTTCAAGGGGTGGTTGTATACAATCATGCGCAACATCTTCCTCAACAATTGCAAGAAGCAACAATTGGGAAGAAATATTTTCGGCCCTTCGGCCGACAGCGTTCCTTACGAATTGGGTTCGCAAGCAGAGAACAACATTTATCGTCTGATCAACGAACAGGATATCCGGGTAGCAGTTGGAAGCTTGCGCGAAGAACTTCGCAAGCCCTTTCAAATGGCTTATGAAGGATATCAATATGACGAGATTGCCCAGGAAATGGATATTCCAACAGGAACAATCAAGAGCAGAATTTTCAATGCTCGAAAGCGACTGATGGAAGATTTGAAGGATTTCAATTAGTAGTTTTGGTTAAAGGTTATAGTTAGAAAGGAAGAAGGGGGTCGAAAGGCCTCCTTTTTTTTAGGAGAATACCGTCAAACCTCCCTGAGATTTCAAAAAAAAACCTTGCCTGGTATTCACTCAGTCGTATATTTGCCGCCCGAATAAAAAAGTAAAGAAGATGAAAAAAGGAATTCACCCGGAAAATTATCGCATGGTTGTTTTCAAAGACATGTCGAACGAGTATGCTTTCTTGGGCAAGTCAACAACAAACACAAAAGAAACCATCAA
>JBILCQ010000093.1:0-8171 GCA_044353065.1 Flavobacteriales bacterium
GTTTCAAGCTTTCGGCGGCGCCCGGAAAAAGAACGGTGCCCGACCCAATCGTTTCAGCAAAACGGTATGCGGAGTCTGTGATGTCAATCGCATCACCGATGAAATCAACGGTATGATAACGTTCAACGGTTCTGGCTGTCGCATGACCGATTGCGCCGATTTTTTGTTGTTGTATCCTCGGTTGTTGTTCGAAAAAATGACGCGCCGCATTCGATGATGAAAAGAAGATCCAATCGGTTTTCGGAATGTTGTTATCGAATGGAATGGGAGTTGTTTCGATCAATGATTGTGAAACAATCTCAACGTCGGCAGGCAGAAATGCTTTTATCGCTTCACAATCGGATGGGTTGCGCGATATGAAGACTTTCTTTTTCACGATTGCTGGATGCGTTGAAGTATGGTTTCGATAAGCTCTGATTCGTCGGTTCCGATGATATCGAATTTCAACACCGGCTCATTCCAACTTTTGGCGAAAGCTACCCAAACATGGAATTGATTATCCTGATAATTCGCATGAACGCCCAATGGCAACTGACATCCACCCTGCATGCGATTGAGCACTCTGCGTTCGATGTAGATGTTGCGCTGAACCCAATTGGAGTTGATTTGCTTCAGAACATCTATTAAGCCCGTGTCATCGCTTCTTGTTTGAAGAGCAAGCACACCTTGCGCGGGAGCAGGCACCAACTCGTTCACTTCGAGTGGAAGTACGTGCAGGTCTGAAAGGTCGAGTTGCAAACGATCTACACCTGCTTTGGCGAGAAGAATAGCATCAAACTCTCCATTGCGTAGCTTTTGAACGCGTGTAGGCACGTTGCCGCGAATGTCGATAGCCACAGCATCGGGGCGAGCTTGAAGCAGCTGCGCTTTTCTGCGCGCACTGGATGTACCTATGCGTGCATTTTGTTTGAATTGCCATGAGGCAGATGTGTCGACAGCACTTGGATGAACGAGCAATAATTCACGGGCATCAGCACGTTCACTGACGGCGGCAATGGTGAGTCCTTGAGGCGATTGGGTTTCGAGGTCTTTGTGTGAATGCACCGCCAAATCGATTGCTCCGGCGAGGAGAGCCTCTTCAATTTCTTTCGTGAAAAACCCCTTGCCTTCAATCTTATCGAAACTGAGATGCTGAATGGCATCGCCTTTTGTTGTAATGATTTTGATGGTAGAATCTACACCTATTTCGTGCAGCTTTTTTTGAACGAAATGTGCTTGCCAAAGTGCCAGATCACTGCCACGAGAACCAATAACGACGGGATTTTTCAATCGGAAAATTTTGTACGAAAGTAAGTTGTATCAGTTTTTCTTCACCTCATCGAGCAACACATCCTTCGCCATTTTCATGGGAATGGAAATGTATTTTTTCTCAATGTAATTCATGATTTTATCCAGTACTTCTCTCGAATGATCGTCGAGTGTTTCGAGGTCTTTGGCGAACACAGAGCCGAGCGCAGTATTACGAATTTCCTTGATGGTTTCGGGAATGGAAACCATGGCTTTTTCTATTTGTCGCTCTTTGTGGACTCTCTCAAACTCACGCAATCCACTTTGGATAATCGGCTTGCAATCGGCAATGGCTTGTTCGCGAAACTGCATGTTTTCGCTTGCCCATTGCTTGATCTGTTCCATCCCGTAATACACAACTGGGTTGTTTGAGATGATAGTCTCAGCGACATCCGCCGGCAAGGCAAGGTCGATAATCAGCTTTGGGTCACTTTCGTTTTGCAGCAGTTGGATGTAAAGTTTTTCATTTATGATGACATCGGCAGAACCGGTGCATGTAATGAGTGCATCAAAGCCCTCAGAATAGGCGTGCAGTTCATCGAGTGCCAGCGCTTTTCCACCCGATGTTTTCGCGAGCTCTTGTGCATTGGCGAAGGTGCGGTTGGCGAAAGTCAGTTGCGAGTAGCCGTTTTCATTGAGAAACTTCGTGAAGTTGCGAATGATTTGACCGGCGCCTACGAGTAAAATGCGCGAATGGGTTGGAAGTTCGTGTTTGCGAAACTGTTCCCAAGCAAGCGAAACAACGCTCACCGGTTTTTTCGCCAGGTCGGTTGTTGTGAAAACTTCTTTCGCTGTTTGAATGCATTGACGAATGATGAGGCGTAGGTCGTCGCCCGTTAGTTCCATGGAGGCGCACTCTTCATATGCTTTGCGGAGTTGCGTGATAATTTCACGCTCACCGATAATTGCTGAGTCGAGGCTGGCTGCTACGTTGAGAAGATGCTCAGCAGCTTCCACTCCGTTGTGTCGTTCGGCGCGAGCAGCGATGGAGCGTATTTCTTCTTCGGTTAAGTCAACACCTGTTGCTGCGAGCATTTGAGCTGTAACGCCCGGGCAAACATAATGGGGCAGTGTAAAAATGAACTCGACGCGATTGCAGGTTGACAGGTACATGACTTCACCCATTCCGCATGTTTCCTTGACAGTCGAGAGCACATTCTTCCTATCGTCATCGGCAATATGAAATTTGCCGATTGTTTCCAGAGGGAAATTTTTGTGGGTGATGGCTACAACTCTCAGATCGTTCACGTCATGATTCTTTGATGCAAAGATTTTTCAGACAGATCAGGAGATTGTCACAAGAAAGTCAATGCGCGAGCTGAGATAAATCAATTATCTCGGACGGAACTTTTTCTTCTTATTGTTCTTGTTGAATTTGTGCTTATTCTTTTTGCCGAAACGCTCGGTTTCGTATTCTTTGAAACCTCCGGCGGTAAGCGGTTTCACCGCTTGCAATTGCGTAACGTTTTCCAGGCGAATGCTTCCTTTCGAAAGTATACCGAGATCCTTTAGAATAACATCGTCGTGTACAATGTTCCGATTCCAGTTGGTGGCATTGTACTTCATCAGATTAGCGATGGCCAGTGCAAAAGCATTTTTTTCCTCGCCTTCTTCCATGGCGGCGCACTTACGAATCATCGATTCAACATAATGCCCATAGTGACCAAATCGAATTTGGTTGTTGGGGTATGGCATCGGTTCGGGCTTGCTCTGCAGATGTTCTTTGTCGGGCTTTGGGTACGGGCTATCCACGTTGAGTCGAAACTCCGACATTATGTGTAAGTGGTCCCAGAGCTTATGATTGAAGTCTTCAATGTCGCGTAAATGCGGGAACAGTTGACCCATAACGCTAAGCACGGCGCGCACACACTTATTGCGTTCTTCGCGGTCTTCAAGGGTTAGCGCGTATTCAACCATCCGCTGAATGTTTCTTCCGTATTCAGGAATGATGAGATGAGGGCGGTTGCTATTATAGGGCTGAAGATTCAGCTTATCGTTGATTGTCTCTTGCATGTGAGGAGAGGGGAAACTCTGAATAATTGACTGCACGAAAGTAATTCAAACAGGTTTAAAACGACCATACCTAGCGAAAAACATCCTTACCAGGTTCTTTCTACTTAGAAAAATCAACTTCCTTTTACTAACACCGATAGGTTCACTTTTTTGAAAAGTCGGTTTGCAAAGGCCGAATTAGATACTCTTTCTTAGGGCAACCAAAATGCAGTTATTCGCATTTGCCTAAAGGTGCTGATAACGAGAGCAAAACCCATATCAACCAACATGGAAAACTCATTCAAATTCGATTTACCCGCCAGTTCATCATCGATCATAAAGGTGATTGGCGTAGGAGGTGGTGGCAGCAATGCTGTTAACTACATGTATGAACAAGGTATCAAAGGAGTAGACTTCATTGTTTGCAACACTGATGCGCAGGCGCTCGACAAGAGCCCCGTTCCTTTGAAGATACAATTGGGCAGTACGCTCACCGAAGGACGAGGAGCGGGTTCAATTCCGGAAGTTGGCCGCAACGCAGCCATTGAAAGTTTGGAAGAAATTAAAGCGCTTCTCAGTGATAACACTACCATGGTGTTCATCACGGCGGGAATGGGCGGTGGCACCGGCACAGGCGCTGCGCCGGTAATCGCCAAGGTTGCGCGCGATATGGGCATTCTTACGGTAGGAATTGTAACGGTGCCATTCATGTTCGAAGGAAAGAAGCGTTCGAGCCAAGCTTCGTGTGGTTTGGAAGAAATGCGAGCCAACGTTGATACGCTTCTCGAGATCAATAATGATAAACTTCGCGAGCTCTATGGCAATCTCACAGTGAAGGCCGCCTTCGGTCATGCTGATGAGGTTCTTTGCACAGCGGCCAAGGGAATTGCCGAGGTTATTACACTAATCGGTACGGTGAACGTCGATATGAACGACGTTAAGACGGTTATGAAAGATAGTGGCAGGGCCATTATGGGTTCAGGTCGTTCAAGCGGAGAAGGACGCGCGCTGAAGGCCGTTGAATCAGCTCTTGAATCGCCATTATTGAACGATCGCGATATTAAGGGTGCCAATTTCGTGCTGTTGAACATCACGCACGGATCGGATGAATTGTTAATGGATGAGATCAGCGAAATCACCGATTACATCCAGGATCAAGCCGGCATGTCGGCAGAGGTAATCTGGGGTTATGGCCAGGATAATTCGTTGGGCGATGAAGTGTGCGTTACCGTTATTGCAACGGGCTTCTCCGGAATGAGTGCCTCCACAAACTGGGATGAGAAGACTGAGGAGCTGAAAAAGATGTGGCTCGAGACGGAAGGCGCCAAGGAAATTGTGCAAAAGGTCGATACACCTGTGTTTGAAAATCCTAGTGTGAATGAGGTTGCTGAAGTTACTGAAGTTGTGCAAGAACAGCCAACCGAGCCATTTCTAAAGCCGGTTGAGCCAACTTTTGAATTCGAATTCGAAGTTGACAATAAAATCGACAAAAATGAAACGGTACAGGAAGACGTACTCGGTTTATCTGCGCTGAAAATGCGCGAAGATGAGCACGCGTTGGATGCTCCGCTCGCCGCCGACTTGGGGGTTAATCTGTCGGAAATCACAGCGAAGTCAGCTGAAGAAGCTCCTGCCGTTACGATGGTTCATCGTGAACAACCTGCTATGTCTGATCGCCCGAATCGCGCGGAATTAAACGAGCGAAACAGAGAGAGAGAGATGCGAATTCGGGAGTTTACCATACGATTGAAAACACCGAATGGATTGAGTGAACTTGAGAATGAACCGGCCTATGCGCGCAAGAAAGTTTCTTTGGAAAGTGCGCCACACAGTTCGGATAGCAATATTTCACGCTTTTCCCTGAATGAATCAGTGGATGATTCAGGTAACAGAAAAGTGGAGCTGCGTGAAAATCCTTTTCTCCACGACAACGTGGATTGATTCCTTAAACTGAAAACAATAAAAAAGCCATCTCTCGGGATGGCTTTTTTTATGGAGTAAATAGTATTTACCGAATTAGTGTCCGCTCTTTTCTTTCACGTTCTTGAGCCGTATGTTGAGCGATTCTACTATGACCGAGAAGAAGAGTGCTGCGTAGCCATAGGTTTTAATGTTCACGCCTTCGGGTAAGTGCAGCACATGTGCATCTTCCAGCGCTTCGAGAACCAGGATTAAACCAATTACCACGAGGAATGCAAGAGCAAGCATTTTGATGGTTGGGTATTTTTCTATGAAGTCGCTTACATAGGGTGCAAACATCAGCATGGCAATGATGGCAACCACAACGGCCATAATCATAGTGGCTAATGCAAGCGCTGCATTCGGATTGTCAGCCGTGACACCAACAGCGGTGATGATTGAATCGAATGAGAAAACGATATCAATAAGAGTGATTTGCAAGATGGCTTGAGTCCACGTGAGTTGGCGTGACTTTGCCGTTTCTTCTTTGTCGGCAATTTTGAATTTGTGGTAAATCTCCGTCACCGTTTTAATGATTAGGAAGGCCCCACCACCAAACAGAATGATACCGCGCCCCGTGATGGGTATATGCCCAATAAAGAAGAATGGGTCAACCATCTTCGTAATAAAGTTGATGGTCGATAGAAGTAAAATGCGAACTGCAAGAGCAAGCATCAGCCCGAAGAAACGAGCGCGCTGCTGGTCCTTTTTATTGGGGATATAACCGCAGATGATTGCAATGAAAATGATGTTGTCGATGCCCAACACGATTTCCAATACAACCAATGTGAAGAGACTAAAAATTCCACCGAAAGTGGTAAAAACTTCAATGAATGCGTCGAACATGAATGGTAATGTTAATCTGTGCGAAGATAGTGTTACGCGCTATTTAAAGAAAAACGCGCGGAAGGGTTGTTTTTCCGCGCGTTTTTGAAATGGAGTTCTTATTTTTTTACAATACCGCTTGGACCTTCCAGTGAAACAGATGTGCTTCTGGAAGCATTGTTCACTTTGATGAGCGAATCTTGTTTTCTTTTCATCTCTTCCATTTTCTTTTCCTGGTCAAGGTACTCTTGGTAGGATGGTAATTGGAATTCTTCCAATTGAGTCTTCACGACCTCGTCGATGGCCTTGAAATCAGCATTTTCGGGTGCGTTGGTGACTGCCATGGTGCTGAGACGGTCATTGATTTGAACGCGCATGGTGATATCCTTCTCAATGAGTTTCTGATGTTTCTCATCGAGACTGTGATAGAAATCGATTTCTTGATTGTTGATCTCTATCATGCGTTTGCTCAGCTCCAGTGCCTTCTCATCGTATTCAGCTTCAAACATCATGTCTACCAACTGCCACATCAGCTGAGGTTGTTCGAAGGGTACATTGTGTTCCGGCATTACGTCGAGAGAACGTTGAATGACTTCTCTGGCTTTATCGAGCTTTCCTTCAGCAATTAACTGTTCTGCAAGGTGCCCGAATTGCAAACGCAAGTTGGTTGTCATGCGACGGTTATTCTCGTCCATGTAGATGTGCATCTTATCCATATTTCCCCATTCGAACTTATTCATCATGTTGTCATACATGATAGCTGAGTTAACACCTCCGTCGATGTTCGGGTTTGGGTTTTTCTTATGCTTGATGGGCGTGAGTCGATAGGCAAGACCTTCGAGTTGGAAGTATTGCTCGAGTCCCATGTAGGCATCACCACCGGTGGTTACAGCGAAGTAAACCGGGCGGTTCCAATCCATGTTGTTGAGCAGATCGAGCACCGCAAGATTTGCTTTGGTGATGTAGGATCGCTGACGTCCGCCGCCATCAACCAAACTGAATTGGATGTCGGTAACGAGCGTATCGCCTTCATTGAGATATGGACGATACGATTCAGCAATAGCACTGTCTACTTTCATACTGAATTTGTATGTCGGCAGGTAAGCGATTTTGTTTCTTCCGTTATCAATTGTCTTGCTGTCGTCGAAAGCAACTTGCATTGCTTCGCTGATAGGCATGAAGCCTTTCGTTTCACGGTTCGGATCCACAAACATGACGTCGCGTGTTCCCTGACGGTATTTCTGTTCAGGCATTTTGAACGGAACAGGCATTCCGTCATATGCCTGGCGCTTCATCTGGTCGATGTACCAGTCGGTGTTGAGGAGTGAAAGGTTTACCACGCGCACATCGGTGCGAATGCCTTCTACTTCTTGTGCGTACCAAAGAGGGAAAGTATCGTTGTCGCCATTGGTGAAGATGATAGCATTGGGTTGCAGAGATTGCAGGTAGTTGATGGCCATTGCCAATCCTGTTTTGCGATTCGCACGTGAGTGATCGTCCCAGTTTTGATAGGCCATGAGCGCAGGAGTAACAAGGCAAATGAGTGTGGCGGCAATTGCTTTACTTGACGTTTCACCTTGAATGATTTTGCCAAGCATCATCATGAGTGCCAACAGGGCAGTTGCTACAATACTCATGTACACCAATGAATAACCGAAGCCGTTGCTGCCGGTTGCGAGACGTTCTGCGAATAGAATAATCACAGAACCGCCCACAGTCATCGAGGCTAGCTTGGTTACGTTTTGGAAAGTCCATTGAGTTGCGGCGTAATAAAGCGCATACACGGCAAGTCCAATCCAAATGGCAAATGCATAGAAAGATCCCGCGAAAGCATAGTCACGTTCACGAGGTTGCTGCGGTGTTTGGTTGAGGTAGACAATGATGGCGAAACCGGTGAGTACGAAAAGCAGACCCACCACCCAGAAGTCTTTTTGGCTGCGAATCATTTGAAATACTAAGCCGATTAATCCGAGGATGAGTGGTAGCATGAAATACACATTGAAACCAGGATTGTTTTTTTCCATGTCGGAAATTTTCTCGCGATTGCCGACGCGTTCTTCGTCGATGAGACTTACTCCCGACATCCAATTTCCTTCCGTGAATTCGCC
>JBILCQ010000094.1:0-8159 GCA_044353065.1 Flavobacteriales bacterium
CTGAATATCGATTGGGTTTTACTTTACCAAGGCCATGGTTTACCTTCCTTCATGCAATTGTAAAGTTCGAGCTGGTAGGGCTTGAGTTCGCTCAGGTCCGGATCAGGCGTGGTGATTAGCTTCTTCAAACCGCGTAATAAATACTCACCTGTGAGTTCGCCGTAACGCTCAACGGCAATTTGTTTGAAGGGAATACACTTCGATTGCACGATCTGTTCTGTTTCCTCTTTGGTGAATGATACAGTTCGAGGCCTACGTTCGCGCTTGCGTTCTAGGTTGTTCTCATCATAGTTTCGAACAATCTCTTCTACTTCTTTTCTGAGACGAGTATCTTTTTTTACCTTGTAGTGAAAGGAATTGAATTCTCCTGATTTTAAAAAATCGCTTTTGAATTGCAGCGCTTTTTCGAGTGGAATTAAGTCGACGATATGCACCGGGGGAACATCAAAGGCCTTTGCCGTTCGGTCGCGCCATTGTAGGAGTTGTAGCAGAGATTCGCAAAAGGCATCGCTGTGCAATCGGAAGTGATAAGGCTTCAGTTTGGGAACATGGGATCGTTCTTCGATATGTTCCAATGCATTGTTTTCCGTTTGAAGCACATGCAACAAACCACGGCTTGCAACTTGAAGAGTTAGCTTATTGGCAATTTGCGGCAAATGAATTACATCGTTTGCGGCATAGCTCAATTGAGCGTCAGAAAGCGGTCGTTTACTCCAGTCCGATTGCTGTTGACTCTTGTCTAGCGCTTCACCGGTTTCGGTTTCAATCAGCCCACCCAAATTGCGAGCAGGGTGATTGCAAAGTGTTGCTGCAATTTGAACATCGAATACGTTTTGTATGGCGCATCCCATTGCTTTTAAAAGTGCAATGTCTTCGCTTCCCGAATAGAGTATTTTTTGAATATTCTCATCCTCGATGATATTCCAAAGAGGTCTTAGATCTATATCGCTAAGTGGGTCAATGATATAGACCGTTTTACCATCGAACACTTGTATGAGCAATGCCTTGAAGCCATAGCTTCGTTTGAAACTGTCGTATTCGGTGTCGAGGGTGAGGCACGTATCTTCATTCCATTGATCGCACGCATTAGTTAGTGCGTCAGAAGTGTCTATCCATTCAACAGGAAACTGTATGATCATCATTCAGCGTATGAAGTTAAGATAAATCGATATAGTGTTCTATTTGCTATACACTTCCTGTCCCTGAATCATTGTAATGATTACAGATGCTGAAGGAATCAGCTCCTCCCGACATTCCATTAAATCCTGATTGAGTACAACCAAGTCGGCCCATTTGCCTACTTCGAGTGATCCCTTTTTTTGTTCTTCAAAATTTGCAATAGCAGGCCAAATCGTTATTCCGCGAAGAGCATCTTCGCGAGTAAGGGCGTTCTCCATAAAAAAGCCCTCTGCCGGCTGACCTTTCAAGTCTTTGCGTGCGATGGCCGCATAGAAGGTGTTGACAGGTGATATTCCTTCTACCGGGAAATCGGTGCCCAGTGCCACCATTCCGTTTTGTTCTTTCAACTCACGGTAGGTGTATGCGCGCATGACCCTGCTGCGTCCCAAACGCTGTGGTGCCCAGGGCATATCGCTGGTGGCGTGTGTGGGTTGTACGCTGGGAATGACGTGATATTTCGAGAATTTATGCATGTCATTTTGATGCACTACTTGGGCATGTTCAATGCGCCATCGATGATCGGCTAAGTCACCTACTACCTCGCCATAGATGTCGAGCATCACTCGGTTGGCACTATCGCCAATAGCGTGCGTGCACATCTGAAAACCGGCCTTGCGCAGGTCGTACGCTTTTTGTCGGAAATGAAGCGGCTCGCGGAGCATCAGTCCGTAGCTGTATGGCAACACATCGTCGTAAGGAGCCAGCAGGCAAGCGCCTCGCGAACCGAGCGCTCCATCAGCATAAAACTTGAAAGCTCTAACAGTCAAACGCTCGCTCGTATCAATGCCGGCTTTCATATAGTGTGCATAGTTGCTTGAGTCATCGGCAAGCATCACATAGATGCGCATTTTCAATTTCTTTTCTTCTTGCAGTTGTTTAATCAGATCCACATCGGATTTCATCAATCCGGCATCATCCACCGTGGTGAGGCCCGCAGCGAAACATCGCTCCTGTGCTGCGAGCAAGGCGGCAATATCGTCTTCTCGGCTATAGGCCGGAAGAATGTCCGTCACAAGGTTCATAGCATTGTCGATTAGAATTCCCTTTTCGAAATCAATTGATCCACCGCTGATGGTTGTTTCTGCTGAAATACCCGCTCGCTTTAGTGCCTCAGCATTTACAAGCATGGCATGGCCATCGATTCGTTGCAAGGCAACTGGAGTAGTAGGGAATAGGTTGTCGAGTTGCGTTCTCGCGGGAAATGACTGATCTATCCAGTCATTCTGGTCCCAACCACGACCAATAATCCAACCGCGGGAATTTGTTGGGTTGAATGATTTCACACGCTCAAGAACGTCTTCAAACGATTGCGTGCTATCGAGATTTACTTCCTGTAGCGTTCTTCCGTAACCTAGAAAATGACAATGAGCGTCAATGAATCCGGGATAAATAAACTTCTTACCACAATCGATTACTTGCGGAGCATCGTATTCATTGAGAATCTCGCGTTCCGTTCCTAATGCCAGCACCTTCCCATCTTTGATTGCAATCGCTTCAAACGTGTTGAATGCATCGTCGACGGTATAGATTTTCGCATTGTGCAGAATGAGGTCTGCTGGCTTGTTTTTGAAGTGGCAGCCGGTGGTGGTTGCAAGGGTGAACAGGAAGATAAATAGGCGATATCGCATGAAGAGTTGAAGGTTGAAGGTTGAAAGTTGAAGGTTGTTGGGGATGGTTGATTATGTGTAAGGAGTTCTATTCGTGTTGTATTGATTTTCTCATATTACTCTGCTACTCTGCGGTAAAAAAAAAAGAACACTGACTACAATTACTCCTTGTGAAAACTCGTCGCATTGGCCTGTGCAGTTGGCATAATCACCATGTCATTGATGCATACATGTGTCGGCCTGCTGGCCATAAACCACGCAGCATCGGCAATGTCCTCTGCTATCAGCGGATTGAAACCGTTGTAGGTGGCAGCAGCTTTTGTAGCATCGCCGCTGAAACGAACCAAGCTGAACTCGGTCTCGGCGGCACCCGGTGCAATTTGGCCAACACGAACACCATGTGGTAGTAAGTCGATACGCATGTTGCGTGTGAGCATGTCGACCGCAGCTTTCGTTGCTCCATAGACATTTCCTCCTGCATAGGCATCTTTGCCTGCGATGGAGCCAATGTTGATGATTGTGCCGCGTTTGCGTGAAATCATCCAGCGACCAACGATTTGACTGATGTATAAGAGTCCCTTGATGTTGGTGTCAATCATGGTGTTCCATTGCTCGACAGAACCCTCTACAAACGATTCGCGTCCAAGCGCAAGCCCTGCATTGTTGATGAGCACTTCTACAGATTGCCATTCGAGTGGAAGCGATTGCAAGGCATGATTGCACGCTTGTAGCGATTGAACATCAAACGCGAGTGCAATTACTTCGACACTATGTGACGATTCGATTTCCTTTTTGAGGTCGTTCAATCGTTCTTCTCGACGTCCGGTGATTATTATATTCCATCCTTCAGTTGCAAATCGTCTGGCGGTCGCTTTTCCAAATCCGGAAGTAGCCCCTGTGATGAGTGCGATTGGTTTCATGATTCGATAGTTGGGGTTTGCTGATGACGTTCGCTGCGTTTACCTGCGAAGAGATCAAAGCGATAGTACTTGCAAGCGAGTGTTCCGTTAATGAGCGCGATTTTGCGAGAGGGTTTCAATCCAACGCGCTTCAACGCTTCTTCATCGGATGAAATAATCCATGCGCTGTGTCCGGCACATGCATGCTTCAAATGGTCGCCAATGGCTTTGTACATCGGAATAATGTTTTCTTCATCCATTCGCTCGCCGTAAGGCGGATTCATGACAATGATGCCCTGATCGGAAATGGGCTTCATTTCCATGAAATCTTGTTGTGTGAGTTCGATATCGTCTTCAAAGCCGGCGTTTTCAATGTTTTCCCGTGCGGTGCGCATTTGAAATGTGTCGGCATCAGAAGCGAAGATTCGATGTGTCGGTTCCGTGATTTGTTGCATGGCGTCGCGTTTCACTTGTTGCCATAGCGCTTTGTCGAAGTTATTCCAACGCATGAAACCAAATTCATTCCGGAGCGATTGCGGAGGCATCCGTCGAGCTATCATATTGGCTTCAATTGCTAGCGTTCCGCTGCCGCACATGGGGTCGTAAAAGTGACTTTCTCCTCGCCAGCCCGTCAGCATAATCATGCCCGCTGCCAGTACCTCATTGAGTGGAGCGCGCGCACCGCGGGAACGATAGCCACGTCGATTGAGCGATTCACCGCTGCTGTCGAGAGAAATGGTTACGCGGTGATTGTCAACGTGCAGGTGAAACAAAACGTCGGGTCTATCGGGGTGCACATTGGGACGCTTGCCGAATTTGCGGTTGAATGTGTCGGCAATTGCGTCTTTCAGTTTGACCGACGCATAGTTGCTATGGCGAATAAACTCACTGTTTACATTGGGGTCAATGGCAAAGGTCTGATTTAACTCGAGTAGGGTAGTCCAGTCGAATTTCATGGCCTGGCGATGAATATCATCGGCCTGGCGAATGGGAAATTCTACCACGGGAATCAACACACGCAATGCTGTTCGAAGGTGTAGGTTGCATCGATACGCCAGTGCCATATCGCCTGAGCAGTGCACAACGCGTTTTCCGATTTCAAGGTTGGTTGCACCGAGCTCGCGCAGTTCTGCTGCCAATACCTCTTCCAGGTTTTGCAGTGTTTTGATCGTAATGCGAAAAGGAGTTTTGGGGTAGAAGTTCATATTACGATCCTGCTTTTTTTGCTTTATAACCAAGTTGTGAAAGAATCGTCATGATCTTATCGCGATGGTCACCTTGTATAATAATCTCGCCGTCTTTGGCTGTTCCTCCCGTTCCGCATTTTGTCTTGAGCGTTTTTCCCAATGACTCAAGATCATCTTCAGTGCCTATAAATCCTTTGATAACCGTTGCGGTTTTACCTCCGCGGTGATTCTTCTCGAGCCACACTCGAAGGTCTTGTTGCGCATTAGATAGTGTTTCCTCGCTTGCTGAAGTTTCTTCCGGTTTGTAATTCGGATTGGTGGAATAGACCATACCTCCTAAATCGGACAGTGAATTTGCTTTTGGCTTTGGCATTCTTAAGGGTTTTTCTTTGCGTCCTTTGCGCCTTTGCGGTTAAATCATATCACCGCAGAGAGCGTAGAGTGTTATTCGTTCTCTTCCTCCGGAAAGTCAATTAAATCGGGGTTGTGAGTAACCGGGATTGACTTTGCAGTGCGCTGCAAGTATATGAGTAAGTAAACGTCGATAATGGTATGACCGATAATGGCACTGAGTAGCCCGCGCGAGTCTGCTAAATAGCCAAGCCATGCGATACCGACTGTCATCGCAAGGCCGTAAATCGATAAACGCCAGTCGCGCGGATTTAGATAGCCGTGTATGGCAACAAAAAATATGGAGGTAATGGGAATGCCGAGAAACGGTTGAACAGCACCGCGGAAGAGCATTTCTTCACCGACGCCGGCGCAAAGAGAGATGAGCAGTATTTCACTTAAAGTAAGACGGAATCGACCCAACATGCGCACATAAGAAGTGTTCACGTTATTGAGCAATGGCGACGCGATAAGGAGATGAGCACCTACTGCGATTACAAGTCCCGCCATGGTGCCAATTCCCAACTGCTCCGCATACTTACCATCGCCTGTGATAGCCAGTTGTAAATTGACAGTATCAGAGAATCGATCTACAACGATGGCTGCGAGCGGCATACCTATAAGTGTCGCAAGTGCCAGCCGAAGGAGAATTGTTTTTTTCACCATGGCGCAAAGATAGTGGCGAGTGGCAAGCGAAGCTTCTTGCGCGAATTCATTCCCATTTACACTGCTCAATTTTAAATAGGTTTTTCTTGTAGGTCTGTAAATAATTATTGCACATAAAGTCACTCGGCACTCGCCATTCGCCACTCATCATTAGCCATTCGCCACTCCTCATTCACCATTACTTTTGCCCCATGAACTTCCTCCCAGAAGAAATCGAACGCTATGTAGAGGCGCATACCGGCGCTGAGCCCGAGTTACTGCAGCAATTATCTCGTGAGACCTGGCAAAAGGTTATCAATCCGCGCATGCTCAGTGGCCATCTTCAAGGCCGAGTTTTGAAGATGCTGGTGCAAATGATGCGCGCGAAAACGATTTTGGAAATTGGAACCTACACCGGCTATTCCGCTTTGTGCATGGCCGAAGGATTGCCCGATGATGGACGATTGATTACCATCGACATCAACGATGAGCTAAAGTGGATTCAAGACAAGTACTTCACCCTTTCGCCCCACGGACATAAAATTGAACGCCACTTTGGTGACGCACGCGAACTGATTCCTTTGTTACCGCTCGATTTTGATGTAGTTTTTATGGATGCCGATAAAGACAATTATCTGTTTTACTACGATTTGCTCATGAACCGCCTAAAACCCGGCGCGGTCATCCTCATTGACAATGTGCTGTGGTCAGGCAAAGTCCTTCACGAGCCCCATCCAAACGACAAGGAAACGCAAGTCATGCAGGAGCTCAACAGGCGTGTTACAGAGGATCCTCGAGTGGAGAATGTGCTATTGCCGGTGAGGGATGGGTTGATGGCGGTGAGAATAGTTGTGAATGGCGAACGGCGAATGGAGAATGGCGAGTATTAAGCTACTCATAGCATCCAATTTCTAAAATAAAAAGGCACGTTTTGAAAATCAAAACGTGCCTTTTTATTAGTCACTCGTCATTCGCCATTCGTCATTACGAAAGTACCTTCTTCACCTGATCGGCGGCTTCCTGCAACGTAATTGCTGAGTGTACCTCGAGTCCGCTCTCGTCGATGAGTTTCTTGGCTTCAACAGCATTGGTTCCTTGCAGGCGCACGATAATCGGCACCTGGATATTTCCAATGTTTTTATAAGCGTCAACAATACCTTGTGCTACACGGTCGCAGCGTACGATGCCGCCGAAGATATTTACGAGAATAGCCTTCACGGATGAATCGCGGAGAATCATGCGGAAAGCAGTTTCCACGCGCTTCGCGTCGGCTGTTCCGCCCACGTCGAGGAAGTTGGCAGGTTCACCACCGCTGTATTTAATGATATCCATGGTCGCCATGGCCAATCCTGCACCGTTAACCATGCAGCCCACGTTGCCTTCGAGCTTTACATAGTTGAGGTCAGCATTGCTGGCTTCCACTTCGAGTGGATCTTCTTCCGTGGTGTCGCGCATTTGAGCGTAGTCCGGATGGCGGAAGAGTCCGTTGCCATCAAGGGTCACCTTCGCATCAACCGCGATTACACGATCGTCGCTGGTTTTGAGAACCGGGTTGATTTCAAACATGGCCGCATCGCAACCCACATAGGCCGCGTATAGTGCTTTCACAAACTTGCCCATTTCTTTCATCGCCGTGCCGCTGAGGCCCAGATTGAAGCCGATTTTCCGGCACTGGAAGTCGTTAACGCCAGTCATTGGGTCGATTACTTCCTTGAAGATTTTCTCGGGTGTGTTGTGCGCCACGTCTTCGATGTTCATACCACCATCGGGCGAGTACACGATCACGTTGCGACCGAGGCCGCGGTCGAGGAGGACCGACATATAGAATTCGCGTGGTTCGCTTGCGCCGGGGGCGTAAACGTCTTCCGCGATGTAGACTTTCTGAACCAATTTTCCTTCCGCTTTGGTTTGTAGCGTTACCAGGTGTCCACCGAGAATGCCTTTGGCAATGTCGGCAACGGTATCGAGTCCTTTAGCAAGCACAACACCTCGTGAACCTGTTTCAGTAACGGTACCTTTTCCGCGACCACCAGCATGAATCTGGGCTTTCACTACGAACCAACCTGTTCCTGTTTCTTCTTTTAGTTTCACGGCAACCGTGTGTGCCTCTTCAGGGGTCGAAGCCACATAACCGCGTTGGATGGCAACTCCATAGGAGGCCAGAATCGATTTACCTTGATATTCGTGGATGTTCATAGCGAAATTGAAAATTTGGTGGCGCGAAAATAAGGAAAGAATGGGAAGTGGAGAAT
>JBILCQ010000096.1:0-8032 GCA_044353065.1 Flavobacteriales bacterium
GGTTCACCTGCAAGCCAGGGAATACTGCAGTTCGATATGTGGGATGTAGCTCCAACATCACGTTGGGAGTGGGATGTGTTGAAAGAAGAAATCAAGGAACACGGTATGCGCAATTCATTGTTGTTGGCTCCAATGCCAACGGCAAGCACAGCTCAGATTTTGGGCAACAACGAGTGTTTCGAGCCCTATACAAGTAATATCTATACACGTCGTGTATTGGCCGGCGAATACATCATCGTAAACAAGCATTTGTTGCGCGACCTCGTGAATCTTGGTTTGTGGAATGAAGACTTGAAGAACAAATTGATTTCAGCGAATGGTTCTGTTCAAAGCATTGATGAAATACCGGACAATTTAAAGGCACTCTACAAAACTGCCTGGGAATTGTCGCAGAAGGCAATCATTGAGATGGCGGCCGATCGCGGTGCCTACATATGCCAAAGCCAGTCATTGAATGTGTTCATGGAGAATCCGAATTTCGGTAAGCTTTCGTCGATGCACTTCTACGCCTGGGAACGCGGTTTGAAAACCGGTATGTACTACCTGCGCACGAAGGCAGCAACCGACGCCATCAAGTTTACTGTTGACAAGAAATACAAAACAGAAACAATTCCCGCACAGGCCGAAACAACCATGGCTAAGGCAACAGCAGCTGCGTATGCTGTAGAGCCGGCGATGGTAGAGCCACAAGCAGCGCAAATGACAATTGAGATGTCGGCATCGGCAGGCATGAGTGCAGAAGAGATAGCGCGCAACCAAGCGGCCATCTCATGCTCGCTCGACAATCCTGATGCATGCGAAATGTGCAGTGGTTAGAAACTATAGCTTCTCGCTGTTGCAACAAACGATTGACTTACAGATCTACCCCGGAGGAAACTCCGGGGTTTTTTCTTTTTAGTCCATATTTCGAGCGAATTTCATAATCTTTGCGATTCTAATAAAAATCACCACCAACATGTCAAAACAACTTTGGGTCATGGACCCCGCGCATAGTGAAGTTACCTTCAAAGTGCGCCATATGATGATTACCAACGTGACAGGAACGTTCGAAAACAGCACAGGAACTATGAACGCAGATTCGCCTGATTTTTCGGATGCTGAAATAAACTTCGAGGCAGAAGTTGCTTCGGTGAATACACGTAACAGTCAGCGTGACGAACACTTACGTACGAATGATTTCTTTGACGCTGTCACTTATCCCAAGCTGACCTTCCATTCTTCGAAGATGGAAAAAGTGGGAGACAAGGATTATGTGCTACATGGGGAAATTATGATTCGTGGTGTGAAGAAGCAGATAACGCTTCAGGTGGTCTATAAAGGGCTCGTTGTTGACCTTTGGGGACTAACGCGAGCCGGTTTCGAAATGAGTGGTTCTGTTATGCGGGCTGATTTTGGCTTGCAATGGAATGCCAGCACGGATGATGGTAGCATCGTATTGTCTGATGAGGTGAAGCTTCTTATGAACGTGCAAATGATTAAGCAAGTTTAATCGAATAGCGATTGATGGCTATCGAAGACAGTGCGCTGGTGCGCAAAGCATTTAAAACCGAGAAAGAGATTCATATCGCTCTCGGTTTTTTGTTGGGCTGCTTAATCTCGGTGTTAATTACGTATATCGAGGCCGAATGGGCATTGAGTGAAATAACGCTCATCGGTCTATGGCAAGTGCATCTGTCGACACCTGCCTGTTGGATTGCCGATTTAAGTCCGTTTGCGATTGCATTCTATTCCTGGTATGGCAGTCGGAAAATTGACAAGGCAAATAAGAGTGCTGCCATTGCCAATGAACGCTATCAACAGATGGTCGTTTTGCGCGAAATGGCAGAGAGTTCAAGTCGTTCGAAGAGCGAATTTTTGGCGAATATGTCGCATGAGATTCGCACACCAATGAATGCAATCATTGGAATGAATTATTTGATGGGCAAGACTTCGCTCAACGATAAGCAAACAGACTATCACAAAAAAATCGATGTTTCTGCAAAGAACCTCTTGCGTATTATCGACGACATTCTGGACTTTTCGAAAATTGAAGCAGGTAAACTCACGCTCGAAAATACCACGATGGTCATTTCAGATGTGGTGTCTGAAGTGGCTGATGCAGTCAACGTAAAGTTGCAGAGTAAATCAGAAGTAGAGTTTGTAACCTACGTTGATGTCAATATTCCACGTTATGTGCTGGGCGATAGTTTGCGTTTACGGCAAGTGCTGTTGAATCTCACCGACAACGCTGCCAAGTTTACCGAACGCGGCGAGATACGTGTAATGGCCAAGCTGCTCAAGTCTCTTCCTTACGGATGCATCGTAAACTTCACCATTAAGGATTCCGGTATCGGCATTACCGATAGTCAATTGAAGAACCTCTTCAATCCATTTCAACAGGCCGATTTATCGATGACACGGAAATATGGAGGAACAGGATTGGGCTTGACCATTTGCCGTCGTATTGTAGAGATGATGGATGGTGAGTTAACCGCGACGAGTGAAGCCGGCGTTGGATCGGAGTTTACATTCAACGCGTTTTTTTCTCACGCAGAGGCGCCGGAAGAAACTGCAGCGTTACCCGACTACGGCTTAACAGCTTTGCTGGCCGATGATTCAGAAAGTGCGCGCATGGTATTGACTGAGATGCTGAGCTCGCTCGGTTTCAAGGTGCTAGTTGCTGAGAATGCGCCTGACGCAAAGCGATTGTGGGATGAGGCCATTGTACGCGACGAAGAAATCTCGTTGCTTGTGGTAGATTGGAAGATGCCGGGCATGACGGGATTGGAGTTGGTGAAAGAAATTAAGGATGGTGGCACCGGCAGGATTCCTTCGGTTGTGATGGTTACCTCGCATGGTGCAGAGGCCGTGAAAGACGCGTTGAATAAAAACCTGGTGGACGGTCTGCTTATAAAGCCCATCGGAATTTCAACATTGAATGATACGATTGCTGAAGTTCTTCGTCAGGAGAACAAGAGAATGCAAAAGAGTCTCAAAGAGGTTGATTACATGCCCACCTATCGACAGCATTTGCAAGGTGTGCACTTGTTGTTGGTTGAGGATAATGAGATCAATATGGACTTGGCTATCGAGTTACTGCATGATGTGGGTGCCAAGGTTGACTGTGCAACCAATGGAATGATGGCTGTCGAGATGGCAACCAATCAAGTGTATGACTTAGTGTTAATGGATATTCAGATGCCTGAAATGGATGGTCTGACTGCCACACGTGAAATTCGAAAGCAAAAAACTTCGGAAGAATTGCCCATACTCGCAATGACGGCTCATGCTGTGAAAGGTGAGTATGAGAAAAGTATTGCCGCGGGAATGAACGACCACATAACGAAGCCAATTGATCCTGATATTTTGTACAGGGCATTGGTTCGTTTTATTCGAGGCGAGGATATACAAGGCAATACAGTAGCAAAATCAAGTAAGACAGAAAGTCAAGTTCGTATATCAGGTATTGCCTATGAAGAAGGATTGAAGCGATCGGGATCCAAAACACAATCGTATCATCGCCTGCTGTTGAAGTATGCGAGTAAGTACGTCAACGTCTCTACTGAAATTCGAACCATGGTAATGAATTCGGATATCTCTGGCCTCTCGGAATACTTGCATACGATGGCCGGTGTGAGTGGCAACGTGGGTGCGATGGAGGTGTTTGAATTGTCGCGCAAACTATCGGTTCAATTGAAGAGTTCAAAGGATGCGGGTGAAACGAAGATTCGTGTTGATCTGATTTCACAGATGCAGTTGCTGACGGTCAAAACGGACACGCTCGTTCAACAAATTCGTGAGCAGGTGCCCAGTGAGAAGGTAACTGAGTCTGAAGAGGTGGTACAAGTAACCGATTGGAGTTTATTCGTTGCTCAACTATCTTCTATGCTCGCAGGCAATGATGCTGCTGCAGGGGATTTCATCGATGGCGCCATGAGCGCGGCAAGCAGTGAAGACCAAAGAAACTGCCTTCTTCGTATTCAAAAGGCGTTAGAGGATTTCGAGTTTGAGGAAGCTTCGCTACTTCTTCAGCAGGGTGTTGCCAGCAACTATTTTCATTGATTCAACGCATCACCACGCAAAGCACGGAAATGCTTGCGTGCCTCAACCACGTAAAGACTTGCCGGGAATTCTGTGATGAGCTTTTCGAATAATGTCATGGCTTTCTCTTTATCGAGGTAGACCTGTTCTTGCAAGAGTGCTAATTTGAAAAGAGCATCGTCTGCCGTGATATCGGCAAAATGAAGATCGACCACATTTTGGTACAAGTCGCGTGCGAGGTCAAACTTCGTCTGCTTCATATAAATAGATGCTTTGAGCATTTTGATTTCATCCGTTAGCGTATGTGCAGGATATTCTGTCAGTATTGAATCGAGTGTGACAATGCACTCTGTATATCTGTTTTGATAAGCGAGTAAGTCGGCGCGAGCAAACATCATCATGGGTGCTGTGGTGGTATCCATGTTGAAGTTGTCTGTAATAAGCAGAGATAAATCAATGGCGTCGTTTGAAATGAGTTTGGATGTCGAAGCTTTGAGAGCATCGAGTTGACCTTGCGCCCATTCGAAGTCGCCGGTGTAATAGGAAATTCGGGCGTTACGGAATTTTGCTTCGTTACCAAGCATGTCATCTTTAAAGTCGAGTTCTACTTGCGAAAACAGAAGTGACGCATCCCAAATATCACCGTTAAATACTTGCACGTCGCCCAACTCTAGTTTGCACAAAGCTTGTGTCTTGTTGTAAACGCCTGGCAGAGCAATGGTTTCGCGGAGCAGTGTTACGGCATCATTCGATTTTTTTAGATGAAATGCCTGAACGTGCGCAAGCTCTTTCATGAGAATAGCAGTTTCATACGAACGACCTATTTCGTTGAGTGCAGCGATGTAGTCCTGTTCAAGTTGCGCGTATAGACTCGAGTCGCTTCCGGGTTTTTGAGCGAGTTCTTCTTTCGATACTTGTAACTTTTCGATGCGCGCTGTGATGTAATAGTCTGATGCAGGGCCTTTTTCGATTACCGCTTGATACGCTTTTCGAGCGGTTTCATAATCTCCGTTGCTTAAAGCGAGTTGCGCCAGGTTGATAAGTCTGCTTCCATTCTCATTTTGACGTTTGTCGAGTGCAACGGATTGTATGAGGGCCGATGCGAAATCTTTTTTCTGCATGAAGAGCCACGCAAGCATTTCAGCATAAATGGTTTTATCCGGAAATTTCTGTGCGCGTTTCAGTAAGGCCGTTTTCAGCATTTCCATGTTTTCCGCATTCTCCTCTAAATTGAGGAGTCGGTTGAACGAGTTTTGCACCGTTTGTATGTAATGCGATTCTTCACCAATGAGATCTAGAAACGCTTCTGTCATTCCCGCCTGATCGCCCAAATTTCCTTTCATATTGGCAACCTCATACGTGAAGTTGTATCCGTCTTTTGATTGAGCTCGGCCTTTCTCGTATACCTTCAGAGCGTATTCGTACTCATTGATAAGGCCGAATTCGTTGGCAAGCCGTTGAATATTGGATCGCGTAGGATCTACACGCTTCACTGCTTCGTCAAATTGCTCATTCGCTTTTTCAGGCATGTTGAATTTTCGGTAGAGGTCGCCGAGCTTTACGTAGCCAACGCCGTCTTTCGTATCTTCCTTTATCTTCTTCTTGGCCATTTTTTCGGCCTCTTCAAAGTCGCGCAGTTCAATGAGTGTGTTCAGGTAGTTGTTGAACACTTTGGATGTTTTGTTGGTCTTGTAGATTTTTTCGTAATAGAGCTTGGCCTGCTCAAACATGCCTTGATTGTAGTAGTAGTCGGCCAACTCCATATCTGTTTCCTGTGCGGCAGCAGAAAATGCGCAAAGCAAAAAGCCAAGTAGGATTATCAGATGCTTCATGCGGGCTGATTTTGTTTTGGAATGGATTGACGCCAAATCAAGAGGGAATCGTTCAGCTCATTCCAATTGTCATAAACGGATTGCTGACGTTGCCTCCACTCGTTGATTTTAGTATGCCACTGCTGTTGCTTATCTATTAAGTTTTCTAGAACCGTATCGGCGTAAAGCTCATTAATTTCATGATTGAGGCCGTCATGTGTTGCCTTATCGGCCAGCGCATTGCGGAATGCCACGAGCTCGTTTTCGATTCTGTTTTGACGGTTACGCAGTGAATCCTTCCATTGCTCGAGTAGTGAAACACTTTTGCGAATGTCGCTGTATCGGAGGAGCGATTGAGTCATCGCACTTTCCATGTCCGATTGATAATTCGATTGAAAGAATCGCAGTTGAAGTTCAATCGAGTCGGAAATGTGAAGCAATGATGTATCAATGAGCGCAAGGGTTTTATCCATCTGTGTTTGCAGTGAATCTGCAGCGCGGATTTCATCATCAAAATTTCTTGGTTCCGAGCAGGCCTCCAAAAAGGTCAATCCTATAATGCACGACCAAACGAGTATTTGCTTTGCAAAGCGCATGGCAGTAAAGTTAGAGGAAGCGGTGGTGCGCAGGAGTGGGGAATTATCAAAAAATCAAAAACGCCTCGACTGTCCTCGACTTCGCTCGGACACCGGTTGGATTGGGCGCCATGACGATCGGTCAATGGTTGAGTAAAGTCAGCGAGTTGAATTCGTGATTATTTGCGAATCATATCAAACCCCGTGTAAGGCACGAGTGCCGCGGGAATGCGAATGCCTTCAGGGGTTTGGTTGTTTTCGAGTAATGATGCTACAATGCGCGGAAGTGCGAGTGCACTGCCGTTGAGTGTATGAACCAATTGTGTTTTACCATCGCTGTTCTTGAAACGGCACTTTAAGCGATTGGCTTGGAATGTTTCGAAGTTGGAGGTGGAGCTTACTTCCAGCCAACGTTCTTGCGCCCCGCTCCATGCTTCGAAGTCGTAGGTAAGAGCTGAGGTGAATCCCATGTCGCCTCCGCAAAGACGTATTACACGGAAGTGGAGTTCTAGCTTTTGAAGAATGCCTTTCACGTGATCCACCATTTCATTAAGAATTTGGTAGGAGTGGTCGGGATGCACCAATTGCACGATTTCAACCTTGTCGAATTGGTGCAAGCGATTGAGTCCGCGCACGTGTGCTCCCCAACTTCCTGCCTCGCGACGGAAGCAAGGTGTGTAGCCCGTCATTTTAATTGGCAACTGATCTTCTTTCAGAATTACATCGCGATACAAATTCGTTAATGGAACTTCGGCCGTAGGAATGAGATAGAGATCGTCGACTCCCACGTGATACATCTGTCCTTCTTTATCGGGCAACTGGCCTGTGCCGTATCCGCTCGCTTCGTTGACCATGAGTGGTGGCTGAAATTCGCGGTAACCTGCTTTGGTGGCTTCATCAAGGAAGAAGTTGATCAGTGCGCGTTGCAATTTGGCGCCAGCACCTTTGTATACAGGGAATCCTGCGCCGGTAATTTTGGTGCCGAGTTCAAAATCGATGAGGTCGTATTCCTCTATTAGTTCCCAGTGTGGTTTTTTCTGTTCGCCCAACTGTGGCAAACTTCCCCAGCTATACACTTCAACATTGTCCTCAGCTGCTTTACCGTTGGGAACGATTTCGTTCGGCACGTTGGGAATGGTATAGAGTAGTTGTTTTTGTGCTTCTTCGGTTTGCTGAAGTGTTTGCTCCAGTTCTTTGGCGACTTCCTTCAATGCAGCTACACGAGGTTTCGCAGCTTCTGCTTCTTCCTTTTTACCACTTTTGAAAAGATCGCCGATTTCTTTTGAAATCTTGTTGGCTTCAGCCAGGTTGTTGTCAAGGTCGTTTTGTGTTTTACGACGCACTTCATCGAGGCGAATGATTTCGTCGATTGGCTGACTGAAGTCTTTATTGCGCTTGGCTAAACCGGCGAGAATACTTTCGCGGTTTTCACGGAGGTTAGGAACGAGAAGCATGGGTATAATCTTAGGGAAGAATTAAAAATAAAAAACTCCCGACCTCGGCGTGGCGAGAGCGGGAGTTGGAATATCATCGAGCCCGGCTACGCCTTATGCAGGAATAACCGAAACGTACGATTTGTTGTCTTTTCTCTTGCGGAATTCAACAGTACCGGCAACCAACGCGAAC
>JBILCQ010000097.1:0-7935 GCA_044353065.1 Flavobacteriales bacterium
CCTTGTATTTCATAACATATAGAATCGGAGCGAAGGTTTCATGCTGAACAATCGGCAAACTAGAATCCTTTACCTCTATGATGCACGGCTTCACATAGCAACCGCTTTCATAACCCAATCCAGACAGAACCCCACCTTCGACTAGTACTTTTCCGCCTTGTGTTTTAGCGGCTTCAATCGAATCTTGATACATTCTTACAGCATCCGTATCAATGAGCGGACCTACGTGATTATTCTGATCCAACGGATTTCCAATGCGCAGCTGCCCATAAGCCTGAACTAGCTTCGAGGTTACTTCTTCGAAAATACTCTCGTGAATGATGAGTCGGCGGGTTGTTGTGCAGCGCTGTCCGGCTGTGCCACATGCACCGAATACTGCACCGATAATGGTCATTTTCAAGTCTGCATTCGGCGTTACGATAATGGCGTTATTACCACCCAACTCCAACAAGCTCTTTCCAAAACGTTCAGCAACCTTTGCTCCTACTATGCGCCCCATTCGTGTACTTCCCGTGGCCGAAATCAGCGGAAGGCGCTTGTCTTCCGTCATCCATGAGCCCACTTTTACATCACCCGTAACGATACTGGAAATACCCTCCGGTAAGTTGTTCTCTTGTGCCACTTCATTCCAGATATTCTGACAAGCTACCGCACACAGGGGTGTCTTTTCGCTTCCCTTCCACACACACACATTTCCACACACCCAGGCCAAAGCACTATTCCAACTCCATACTGCAACAGGGAAATTGAATGCAGAAATAATTCCCACAACACCCAGCGGATGCCATTGCTCATACATACGATGGCCCGGACGTTCGCTGTGCATGGTCAATCCATATAACTGGCGCGATAAACCAACTGCGAAATCGCAGATGTCTATCATCTCCTGAACCTCGCCCAAACCTTCCTGCAACGACTTTCCCATTTCATAGGAAACGAGCTGACCCAACTCCTGCTTCTTTGCGCGAAGCTTATCACCATACTGACGAACTATTTCTCCGCGCTTAGGAGCCGGCATCAACCTCCAAGTCAAATAGGCCTGTTGAGCTGTTTCAATAACGCGGTTATACTCATCGCTTGTCGTAGACGTGATGGTTCCAATGAGTCTCCCATCGGCAGGGGAATAGGACGATATCACTTCTCCGCTTCCGAAGAAATCTTGTCCGGTGCTGGTTCCTTGATTCTTTTCTTGCAGACCTAGGGTCTTTAGCATATGCTCAATGTTCATTGATTGGAATTTGCGCGCAAAGATAGGCGCCCAACCGTTAGCCAATATGTCAGTAGCGGCATTAATTCCAGCAAAGGGCATCATCAAGATCCGAAAGTGTTATCGGCTCCAAATTGCGAACAATACACTTGCGATTCGACGTATTCAGTCTCGTGTGTTCCATGTGGGGCTTACCGCTTGGATTATCAATGGTTATCACCCGCACATTTCGGTTAGCCGGAATGTTTTTGAACACAAACTCATTGCCCTGCTTAATGCCCGCAACAATACTTCGGTCCTTGTCAAAAACCATGGACACACTAGCGTTTTCGCAGGCGGGTACTTCGACCGTAAAATCTACAAGTTGGCCATCTTCAGGTAAAAAGCGGTCACAATTAATCCAGCCTAACTCGGTGCTTGAAAAGATGTAATAATTCAAGTCTTCCGTTGCAACATCTTCCAAGGTTCTATTGGCATCAGCATAATCAAAGCGCTTTTTAAACCGCTCCACAAATTTTTTCGAAGATGTCTCTTGCTGGCGACCAAAAGAAAGAATGCACGCGTGGTCTTCTGTAAACTGCGGCATGAACTTCTCCATATCGAGCGCGGGCATTGACTGCAGCATACCAGCCAATAAACGATCATATTGCTCCAGCGAACTATGCGAAATGTAATAATCGTTGAATGTACCGTCTTCATTGATGTGAAAGGTTATCTGCGAATACATGCGCCGGGCACAGAAATCATCGAGCATTGCGGGATCAGGATTGAAATTGGAAACAAACCATTGATTTAAATTCTGGCCGTTTTGTAAAGGCCAATTAAAGTAATCCATCTCTCGAATGCGATTTCCACAGCGTAACTGACTAGCGCTGATTTGGACGAAACAATCATTTCTAATTGACTTTGGTGGAGCCGCGACCTCGCTGATAGGTTCTGAAGCTTCTTCCAGCTTCCAATCGATAAGGCCGTCATCCTTTCGATAACCGTAGAACAACTCGAAATCTTCTTTTCCATTATCACGAGCAGGGAAATAAACATTGTAGCGAGCATTGTCTGCAAGCTTAAGCTCTGTGTTGTCGGCATAGGCCCGCAGGTTAATCATGCCGGCTGTTTCCAGCCTTTTAATGCCCGAAGTAGTGCTCAGCTTCGCCGCCAGTATTTCTTCCAAATCGTAGCACTCTTCTACAACCAATCTTACCTCTCCGGCGAATGTTTTGCCGGACGGATAGACAAAAGATCCAGCCGGAAAAAACAGCTTCGTACCCGCCGCACACTCGATCGTTTGTGTCTTATCGTTGGCAAATCTGCGCACTGTTTTTTTCGTCTTTAACTCCGTGAATTGAGGCAATTCTGTTTGTGATGAATTCACATCAGCAATCGATTGAGCGGACTCCGGAGGAGCTTCTGTCAAGTTTGATGTCAGCGTTGTTTCAACAACATTTGAGGGTATCGACAAATACAAGCAACACAATACCGTGATAGCAGCAGCTGAGAAAGCAATTGGGTTTTTCATGTGTGTATTGGGATTGGTTTGTGTCGAGTAACCGATAACAACAAAACCATATTGCGCGTCTATCAACAAAATGTTGCTGATTTGTTTTCTATAGACGGCAATCAGTGAAGTGCAATCACCTCATTTTTGAGTAATGTCCTTTCGTTGTGTCCTTCCCATATTTTGCCTGTCACTGCTTGCTTCAGGGTGTCAACAAACACCTTCAACCATTTCAGCTGAAACGATTTTACAACCCTCTAAAGGCGGCGATTTCCGCGGGGTTCGACTTGGCGACAAACCGAAACTCATCAAACGACAAGAAGAGTCAAGCTCAGTTTACAGCATGCCTGATGAGCTCATCTATCGCTTCGATTCCAACGAGACCGACTCGACCTGGTACGAGATATCATACAGCTTCAACGAAGACGGACTTAACCACATAAGCCTGGACGTTTATCCCAAAAGCGAAGAGTTGCAAAACAATTTACTGGCTGATTTCGAAGCTTACTATGACCAACGTTTCGGCATGAGTAAAAAGAATACTTCACATCTACAATGGCGAGGGCTAACTACACAAGGTCGCTATGTAACCGTCTCTTTATTGCGCGATTCAACGGAAAGAAAGTCCAACCATATTCGTTTGGTGTTCAACGAAACCAATCCATGAAAGACCATCCTCTCATACGGGTAGAGAATCTGACAATCGGATTTCGGCACGAACGAGAAATTCACAACGCCGTTACTGGTAGTTCCTTTCACGTTTACAGCGGAAAGACGCTCGCTATAGTTGGTGAGTCGGGTAGCGGAAAGTCTGTGTCTTCGCTTAGTCTTATGCGGTTATTGAACAAAGAGAAAACAGTGTTCTCATCGGGTCGATTTACCATTGACCCTTCTCTCCTGAAAGACGTCGAACACGCAATCGATATAATTCCAACAGACTCAATACTCACCGAACTGCGAGGCAAAAGCATTGCGATGATTTTTCAGGAACCCATGACGTCCTTGAATCCGGTCATGACGTGCGGATACCAGGTGGAAGAGGTGCTAAAAAAACACATGGGTGTTTCACATGAAAAAGCAAGAAAACGGGCCTTAGAATTATTCGAGGAAGTTAAGCTGCCAAGAGCTGAAACACTGCTCAATTCGTATCCACATCAACTCAGCGGTGGGCAACGACAGCGTGTAATGATTGCAATGGCCATTGCCTGTGAGCCGAAACTACTGATCGCCGATGAACCAACGACAGCGCTCGATGTGACGGTTCAAAAAGAAATACTTTCCTTGTTGAAGCAATTGCAGACCAATCGAGGAATGGGGATGATCTTCATTACCCACGACCTCGGTGTTGTTGAAGAAATAGCAGACGAGATACTGGTCATGAAAAAAGGTCGTGTTGTGGAGTACGGCGCCGCATCGGTAGTGCTCAAAAACCCCACACACGAGTATACAAGAGGTCTTCTTCAGTGTCGTCCCAACATCAGTGGAAAACACCAACGCCTTCTTACTGTAGGAGACTTCGAAGAAAACAGCCATCCGGTTGCTTCGCCACGCATAGAAAAACCCGCTGAAGAACTCGTTTTTCTCCGTGTTTCCAACCTCTGTAAAACGTATACGACAACATCCTTGTTTTCCAAAAACAAGCGCGATGTTCATGCGGTAGACCACGTTTCGTTTCAAATACGAAAAGGCGAAACGCTCGGACTAGTAGGTGAAAGTGGTTGCGGAAAAACAACGCTTAGTCGCATGTTGCTCGGGCTTATTCCAACATCGTCGGGGAATATTGAGTATGTGCTTGATGGTCGATTGTACAATGTGGCTTCCATGTCGTCGCGTGATTTGCGAAGCATTCGCAAAGAGATTCAGATTATCTTTCAGGATCCTTACAGCGCACTAAATCCCAAACACACCATTGCCAAAGCCCTTACCGAACCGATGCTGGTGCATGGCATTGGCAACGACAACGCAGAACGTCGGAAACTGGCTATTGAACTACTTGAAAAAGTTGGGTTGTCTTCACAACACATCGATCGATATCCGCATGAGTTTAGTGGCGGGCAAAGACAACGCATCGTAATTGCTCGGGCGCTGGCTTGCAAACCATCATTCATCATTTGTGATGAAAGTGTTTCTGCGCTCGACGTCTCAGTGCAAGCGCAAGTTCTCAACTTATTGAATGACTTGAAGTACGAATTCGGTTTGACCTATCTTTTTATTTCGCACGACCTGCGCGTGGTGCATTACATGAGTGATCGCATCATGGTCATGAACAAGGGTAAAATTGAGGAAATCGGCGACGCTGATTCGGTGTTCAACAACCCACAATCGAGCTACACGCAGACGCTTTTGGACGCAATTCCGGGTGCGTGATTTAACGTTGAATGTTTTTCACCGCAGAGCCGCAAAGTGAACTACGAAGTACATTCTCCTTCATTTTTTCTGCGTCATTGCGGTTAAAAAATTATCGACTCCAGAGCCCTACATTTGCGCGCACATAATCCGCACTATGTCTGACAAGCTTTCTGTTCTCTCCGAAAAAATAGCCAGCGCCCAACTGGGTGGTGGTGAAAAGCGTATCGAATCTCAGCACAAAAAAGGCAAGCTGACCGCACGTGAACGTTTGCATTTTCTTCTCGATGAAAACTCATTCGAAGAGCTTGGAATGCTCGTTACGCACCGATCTACCAACTTCGGTCTAGATAAGGAGGTCTACTTAGGCGACGGCGTTGTAACGGGTTACGGAACAATACACGGGCGTTTGGTTTATGTGTTTTCTCAAGACTTCACCGTGATGGGTGGCTCGCTTGCAGAAGCTCACGCCGAAAAGATTTGCCGCATTATGGATTTAGCCATGCAGAATGGAGCGCCCGTAATTGGCTTAAACGATAGTGGTGGCGCCCGAATTCAGGAAGGAGTTGTTTCGCTCGGAGCATACGCTGATATTTTCTACCGCAACACACGCGCAAGTGGTGTTGTTCCGCAAATCAGCGCCATCATGGGTCCATGTGCGGGTGGTGCGGTGTATTCACCCGCGCTCACCGATTTCATTCTCATGGTCGAGAACACCAGCTACATGTTTGTGACCGGGCCAAACGTAGTTAAAACAGTTACTCACGAAGAAGTAACCAGTGAAGAGCTAGGGGGTGCAAACACCCACGCGAGCAAGAGCGGAGTTACACATTTCAAAGCCGATAACGATGTGGCTTGTTTGCGTATGATTCGGGAATTGCTGCAATACATGCCGCAGAATTGCGAAGACAAGTCGCCGCTCGCACAGTATTCTGCCTCCAACGAAGCGCGACCAAAACTCGACTCTGTTATACCCGACAATCCGAATCAGCCATACGACATGCACGAAGTAATCGCTGAGGTTATCGACGAAGGTTCGTGGATGGAGGTGCATAAAGATTATGCTGAAAATATTATCGTAGGTTTTGCGCGCATCGCCGGACGCAGCATTGGCGTTGTAGCCAATCAACCCGCATTTCTTGCCGGGGTGCTCGATATAAAATCTTCGACAAAAGGTGCGCGCTTCGTACGCTTCTGCGATTCTTTCAATATTCCATTACTGGTATTTGAAGATGTACCCGGCTTCTTGCCCGGAACAGATCAAGAGTGGAATGGTATTATATCCAATGGAGCAAAATTGCTCTATGCTTTCAGTGAAGCGACGGTTCCACGTGTAACGGTTATCACGCGTAAAGCTTATGGTGGCGCCTACGATGTGATGAACTCCAAGCACATTGGTGCCGACATGAACTATGCATGGCCAACGGCAGAAATTGCAGTGATGGGTGCGAAAGGAGCGGCTGAAATTATCTTCAAGAAGGAAATTTCAGAGGCGGCCAACCCGGATCAAAAGTGGAAGGAGAAGGAGTCGGAATACGCAGAACTTTTCGCCAACCCATACAGTGCCGCACAACGTGGTTATGTGGATGAGGTAATCATTCCTTCACAAACCCGTGAAAAATTGATTCGCGCATTCGCTATGCTCGAAAACAAAGTCGATACAATGCCTCGCAAGAAGCACAGCAATATGCCCCTTTAAACACACAACCATGCTTCGATCCATGACCGGCTTCGGAAAAGCCGAAGGCACTGTAGGAAACAAAAAATTCACCGTCGAGTTGCGCTCACTCAACAGCAAACAACTCGACCTGAATATGCGCATTCCCAGCGCCTATCGTGAAAAAGAACTGGAGTTGCGTTCGTGGCTCAGCGAGAACGTTCAGCGCGGAAAAGCAGATCTGCTGGTGTACTACGAAAGTCTGGAAGCCGAAAAGCGAATGGCCATTAACAAGCCGCTCATGTTGGCGTATTATGCTGATCTAAAATCTTTCGCCGATGAGGCTCAGATTAACGGTGGCGATTACATCAACGCTCTCATGCGCATACCGGATGTGATGAAACCGGAATCGACCGAGCTCGATGAAGAAGAGTGGTCAGCACTTTTCTCATTAATCAAAGATGCCTATCACAAATTCGACACATACCGCAAACTAGAAGGGGAGAAGCTCGCTGCCGATTTTCAACTCCGCGTCAAAACCATATTGGAAAACAGACTTGCGTTGAATGAGCCCATTGCTGCAAGAAACCAGCGTGTGCGTGAAAAGCTACGCAACAATCTGGAAGAGCTCATTCCAATCGACAAGATTGATCCGAACCGATTTGAGCAAGAGTTGATTTATTATTTGGAGCGTCTTGACATCAGTGAGGAGTATCAGCGATTAGAAACCAATTGCGCGCATTTCAGCGATGAGTTGAGCGGAGAGTCGCAGGGTAAAAAACTTGGCTTTATTGCGCAGGAAATAGGACGAGAGGTGAACACAATTGGCAGCAAGGCAAATGACGCCGACATGCAGCGACTCGTCGTTGTGATGAAAGATGAGCTGGAAAAAATCAAAGAACAGATTAACAACGTCCTCTAGCGATATTTTTGCACTCCCCACGACAACCTCTAATCATGTCACAAGGCAAAGCAATCATTTTTTCGGCACCCAGTGGCGCGGGTAAAACAACCATTGTGCGGCACCTGATGGGCATTGATGATTTGCGCTTGTCGTTTTCGGTGTCTGCTACCACTCGTCAAATGAGGGACTATGAGGTTCATGGAAAAGATTACTACTTCATTGCACCGGAAGAGTTCCTACACAAAGCAAAAAACGGCGAATTCATCGAGTGGGAAGAGGTTTATAAAAACCAGTATTACGGCACTCTTTACAGTGAAATTGAGCGA
>JBILCQ010000098.1:0-7894 GCA_044353065.1 Flavobacteriales bacterium
CCAAGCTGTAAAACGCCATAGCAGAGAAAACCAATTTGTGCGATAATCTGGAAGTGCCTGCCATCGCTACGAAGCCAGGTGAGTGTGTTGCGAAGAGAATGCATGTCGGTTGGAATTTGACATGCAGTACAGGCGTGGTTCGAATGGGTTCAGCTAAAATGAAAATTCGCTAAAGCAATCGTTTTCGATATGGGTTGATGTGAGTATGCTTATAGCTCTCCAACGGTCAATGTTTTCACTTCGCCACGGAAAAGAACCTTGAAGGAAAATCCTTTCCATTTCTTGGGTAGCATTGGGTGGAAAGTGAGTTGGTTGTTTTCAACGCGCATGCCGCCGAATCCTTGCACAATACTCATCCAGGTTCCGGCCATGCTCGTAATGTGCAGACCTTCGTGTGCTTCATGATTATAATCGTCGAGATCGAGACGCGAAGTGCGCATGTACATCTCATACGCTTTTTCTTCGTAGCCGAGTTTAGCTGCCAGTATTGAGTGAACGCAAGGGGATAGCGAGCTTTCATGCACGGTCATCGGTTCGTAGAAGTCGAAGTTTTCGCGAATGGTTTCCATGTCGAAGTCTTCTTCGAAGAAATAGATTCCTTGCAATACATCGGCTTGCTTGATAAAGCATGAACGCAAAATGCGGTCCCAGCTCCAATGTTGGTTGATAGGACGCTCTGCCTGATTCAGCGATGCAGCATCGCGTAGTTCTTTATCGAGGAATCCATCTTGTTGTAAGAATATGCGTGAGCCCTCTTTCAATCCGAAATAAAGATTGTCGATGATATGTTGCCACTGATTGAACTCAGCTGTTTCATCGAGATTCAGAGCTTTCGTTTTAGTGGTGTATGCTGGCGTATTGTGTTGCTTCACGTAGGCGAGTGCTTCCAATGCATACTGCATGCACCAGCGAGCGATGTAGCTCGTGTACCAGTTGTTATTTACGTTGTTTTCGTATTCATTCGGCCCTGTTACGCCGTGCATGACATACATGCCTTTCGCTTCGCTCCAATGAACACGCTGTGCCCAAAAGCGAGCAATGCCCGTAAGCACATCGATTCCGTATTCAGCGAGGTAAGAATAATCGCCCGTATATCGAATGTAATTGTGAATTGCGTAGGCAATCGCTCCATTGCGGTGAATTTCCTCAAACGTAATTTCCCATTCGTTGTGGCATTCCTCACCGTTCATTGTAACCATCGGGTAGAGCGCCGCGCCGTTTTTGAATCCGAGCTTCTCGGCATTTTCGATGGCCTTTCCCAATTGGTTGTGACGATATACCAGCAACTGACGAGCTACCTGCTGATTCTTCGTGCTCATGTAAAAAGGAATGCAATAGGCCTCGGTGTCCCAATAAGTGGAACCTCCGTACTTCTCGCCTGTAAATCCTTTCGGGCCAATGTTCAGACGTGAATCTTCTCCGGTATACGTCTGATTGAGATGGAAGATATTGAAGCGAATAGCTTGTTGCGCCTCATCGTCGCCGGCAATTTGAATGTCGGCCATCTCCCAAATCTTCGCCCATGCTTCAGCTTGTGCACTCATCATATTGTCGAAGCTGATATTCTTAGCGCGCTCGGCCGCAGACTTTGAAGCGCTGTTCAATTTTTCTGGCGCATAATTGAGCGAGGATACCAAGCCAATGTATTTGAAGAGACTAACCGTTTCTTGCGACTTCGCGTTTATCTCAACGTTGTTTTCACAATAAAAATCGCGACTGAATTCCGCGAATGTGACTGATTCATCAGAACCATTTATCTGCAGAGCTAGTTGCATGGAAGCCGCTACTTCGAATGCGGTTTTCTTTGTGCGACATGTCACAGAACCATTACCAGGTGAAGCTTCTGATGAAACAGTTTCCCAAAACTTTTCATCGTAATTGCTGTCGTGATTGTGAACATCACCATCGAGGTATGGCACGAAACGAATAGTGCCATCGAAGTTTAAAGGTGTAACACTGTATCGAATGACTGCAGTCTCGTCGTCGGCCATTGAGCAGAATCGAATGGATTCGATGCGCGCTTGTTTTCCGGAAACGGTTGTCACTTCAAACGAACGTATCAGCAATCCCTTTTGCATGTCTAGTTCGCGACGGAAATTATGGGTGCTACACACCGCGAGATCGAGTTCTTCGCCATCTAGCCAAACGCGAATTCCAATCCAATTGATGCTGTTCAACACCTTGGCGAAATACTCCGGATATCCATTCTTCCACCAACCCACACGTGTTTTATCGGGATAATAAATGCCGGCTACATAGCTTCCTTGTAAAGTCGGCCCTGTATAAGTTTCCTCGTGATTGGCGCGTTGTCCGAAGCGTCCGTTGCCAATAGAAAAGATACTTTCTGATGAACGGTGATGCTTGGGCTGAAATCCTTCTTCAACAATTTTCCACGGATGAGTAGTGAGGTATTGAATCATACTGCAATATTAATCGGCGACGAAAATAGGGAAAGTGTAGTTTGTACACGAAGGGCTGGCTATTCACTATTCACTAGATCAAGTAACAAGTGAATAGTAACTAGTAACTAGTTTCCTCCGGCAGAGGGCAGTTCCATCCAATGCGTAACATCCCCGAAATAGTGATTACTGTTTCCTTCTCCTTGCCAGAAATGCGGTCCGTGCTTAGCGCACTTCTCACTGCCGGCAGGATAAAAGTCTTTCAGGAATTTTAGTATGATGACTTCGCGCATTTCGAACTCACCGGTTTTGCCGGGCAGGAAAACACGATTGCCCGGCACTAGGCCCAGCAAGCGTTGGCCATCTTCAGGCAATCGATTATTTACTGATATCCATTCGCTCATAGTGCACGTTGATTTATCGTCCGATGAATACCGCCTTTCTCTTCTCCATAAATGCCGTTACACCTTCGCTGTAATCGTTTGTTCCGCCGGCTTCGATTTGATAGGATTCTTCCAGATTCAATTGTTGTTCAAGCGTGTTGTGCATGCTCACGTTAAGTGCTGCTTTGGTTAGTCCTAAAGCATGTGTGGGCATGAGTGAAAGGTCCTGCGCCAGGCGGGTTATGGTTTCTTCAAACTGATCGTCGGCGACGCATTTGTAAATCATACCCCAACGCTCGGCGTCTGTTGCGCTGATTTTCTCACCGGTCATCATGATGGCTGAGGCCTTGGCAAAGCCGATGAGACGAGGTAGGAAAAAGGTTCCACCACTGTCGGGCACCAACCCGATTTTCGAGAAGGCCTGTATGAAAGATGCCGATTCTGTTGCAACAACTACATCACACGAGAGTGCGATGTTAGCGCCTGCGCCGGCTGCAACGCCATTCACGGCTGCAACTACCGGCTTAGCTACGTTGCGTATCTTTTCGATGATAGGGTTGTAATGTTCTCCGAGAATGGTTTTGAATCCCGGTGGATTCGGGCCGGTCACTTCTGCCAAGTCTTGTCCGGCGCAAAAGGCTTTGCCATTGCCGGAAAGGACGATGCAGCGCACATCTTTATTCGACGCAGCTTCATCCAGGGCGCCTTGCAGTGCAAGTGCCATCTCGCGGTTGAAGCTGTTGTATACTTGGGGACGGTTCAGTCGAATCAACGCTACCGAACCTACGTGTTGGATTTGAATGGTGTCGCTCATAATTATTTAATCAAATATTTTCATCTATCGGCTGAATGGATTTTCGTCCTTTCATAAATCGAATAACCAACTGCAATAGCAATGCGCCAAACGCACTTTTGATGATGGCTCCGGGTAGGAGAGAGATAAGTTTTTCTTGCCAACCCATCGGGTCGAGTTGCGATAGCCACAAGCCACCGAGGAGCAGAATAATCAAATGACCCAGCACCCAATTCAGTATCGATGGCAATGCTTTGCTGAACATTTCTGTTTCGGCCAGATATCCGCATATAAGAGATGCTGCTATGAAACCAAAAAAGAATCCGCCGTGCTGACCAACGATGATTCCCCATCCGGCGTGGTGCCCAGCAAAAACCGGAAAGCCGAGGCCTCCTGCAACTATATAAGCCACAACCGCCGCTGTTCCAATGCGCCAGCCAAAGGCAATCGCTCCCAGTAATACTACAAATGATTGTAACGTAATGGGCATTTCGCCTTGTATATCGATGACTACAGGTCCCAATGCGATTTGCAGACCGAGCGCAATAAGCCACTTGATGATGCCGTCAATTAGACCTGATGAATGGAAACGAATGATCGATTTTAGCATAATTCCTTATCGGTTTTCAAGGAAAAAGGTTTGCGCGTCCGCAGGGACGAAAAGGTTATTTTTTCGATTCACATCGGCCATTTCTTCGAGGGCATCTAGGTGGATACTCTCAATATTGGCGATGCCTGTAGGTATGTTCAAGGTGTAGGTTGGTTCAACCCATTTCCAGTCGGACAGAATGGTCCATTTCCCGTTGTAACCATCAGCCGATTTTTCGCCGCGCATGATGTCGAGCGCAATGACAAACGTTTCATACTTGCCATCGTTGTATTTCACCTCGACCTCCACAGGCATAATCATATCACCTTTGCGCACAATTGTTACATCGGTGGTGTTCGTTGTTCCATTTACCATGGCAATACCATAGTCAATGGTTTTCGTGGTATTCACAAAGTATTCATTGTACCAATCGAGCTCCATGCCACTGCGTTTTTCCATTATGCGAATCAAATCAAACGGGTCAGGGTGACGAAACTTAAATGCCTCGAAATAATCGAGCAGCCCGGCGCGAAATGCTGAGGGCCCCAACATGTATTCGAGTTGCGCTAAATACACCTCTCCTTTCTGGTAGGCCGCGGTGCCGTACGCGTAGTTGGTAATGTAATGATCGGCATGTGTGTCGAGTGCTTCTTCTTTGCCTTCGCGCACAATGTCGAAGTAGCCACTGAACGCGTTTTTGTGACCGCTTGGCATTCCCGAACGAAACAGATGGTCCATCGTTTCCTGTGTAGCAAAACTGGTGAATCCTTCATCCATCCAGCAATACAAGCTTTCATTCGTAGCAAGCACTCCTTGATACCACGAGTGAGCAGCTTCGTGCACTGTCACACCGGTGAGACTGGGAAGTTTACGGTTGCCGGTAATGAGTGTGGCCATCGGATATTCCATACCGCCATCGCCTCCTTGTATGATGGAATAGTCGGAGTAGGGATATTTACCGAAGTTGTTGCTCAGAAAGGTGAATGCCTTCACAGCAAGCGGTTGCATTTCTTTCCAAACAGAAGCGTAGTCGGCGTTTTTCTGATAGAAGAAATGCAAGGTAGGACCATCGGGCACAATAGCTTGATCGTGCGCATAGTCCGGATCGGCCGCCCACACGAAGTCGTGCACGTTGGTGGCCTTGAAACGCCAGGTGTTTTTATCGCCCGATTGTGGTTTGAGTTTGGTGCCTTCCGCCACATAACCACAGCCTATTTCATTGGCATTTTGAAGCACGCCTGTTCCTGCGAGTACATATTTTTTGTCGATGGTGATATTCACCTCAAAGTCGCCCCATACACCATAGAATTCACGCCCGACATATGGATTGGCATGCCATCCGCGCGTGTCGTATTCACACATTTTCGGATACCACTGACTCATGCTGTAGTCGATACCTTCACTGTTGTTGCGGCCCGAGCGACGAATTTGAATGGGGGATTGACCTTCGAAGTCGAGTTCGAATGAAGCTTTTCCGCCCGGTGCAATGGATTTGGCTAATGTCACTTCGAGGATCGTTTCGCTTTCTACCGCACTGAGCACCTTGCCGTCTTGAAGTATGCGCGTTACATGAAGGTAGCCACATTCTTCCGGCTTGAGTTTCGATATGCGGTCTGACACACGTCCATCAGGATCGACGATAGTGCGCGAGCGCACGTCCATAGCGCTTCCCGGTTGAAAGGCGTTGTTGTAAAGGTGAAAATACACCTTCGCTATTGCATCGGGTGAGTTATTGATGTAGATGAGTCGCTCTTTGCCGTTGAAGCGATGGTTGGTGTAATCGAGCGTTACATCGATTGCGTAGTTTACACGCTGTTGCCAAGTGGCCTGCTGTGCCGTTGCTTGCATGGCCGCGAAGAGGCACAGTATGATAAAATTGATTTTCCGCATAAAATGGATTGAGGCCGTGAATGTAGAAAGGAAATGAAAAAGCCAAACCGGCGCGGATAGTAATACGTTGATGTTCCTTCCTGCTTTCATGCCTACCTTTGCATCCTATTTATACAACATGGAAATACTGGGTAAAGTGAAAATCATCCGCGAGGAGCAAACCTTTCCAAGCGGTTTTACCAAACGTGAATTCGTTATTACGACTGAGGAGCAATATCCTCAAGATATTCAGTTCGAGTTGCTGAAGGAAAAGGCAAGTCTTATTTCTTCCTACAACCCCGGCGATCGCATCAAAGTTTTCTTCGATATCCGCGGACGCGAGTACCAAGGTAAATACTACAACAGTCTAGTATCGTGGAAAATTGAGGGACAGGGTGGCGATAGTTCATCTCAGTCGGGGCCGCCCATGCCTCCTCCCATGCCGCCAACAGCTGCTGAAATGGAAGACGATCTTCCTTTCTAAGCTTAACAACACACCAACTATTGGAATTTACAGAACTCAACCTGCATAGTCAACTTCTCGAGGGTATTCTCTCGATGAATTACAAGAATGCAACCCCAATTCAAGAGAAAAGCATTCCCGTAATTCTCTCCGGTAAGGACCTTATCGGTATCGCTCAGACAGGCACAGGTAAAACGGCAGCATTCGTATTGCCCATACTCAATATGATTATGGACAAACCGGATCACGTGGGCCCCCAGGCGTTGATTATTGTTCCTACTCGTGAGCTTGCGTTGCAAATCGATCAAGCAGTTGAGGCGTATTCCTATTTCACGGGAACTTCTTCTGTCGCTATCTATGGCGGTGGCGACGGACAGGATTTTTACCAGGAGAAAATGGCCATCGTGAATGGTGTCGATATTATTATCGCCACACCCGGCCGACTCATATCGCACATGAACGTGGGGCATGTCGATTTTTCGAAGTTGCGCTTCCTCATTCTCGATGAAGCCGACCGCATGCTCGACATGGGTTTTCAACCCGATTTGTTCCGCATCATTCGCGCGGTGAATGAAGACCGCCAAACACTCATGTTTTCGGCAACCATGCCTCAAGGCATTGCGCAGCTCGCGAAAACATTCATGCGTGAGCCCGAGCAAGTGAGCATTGCCATTTCGAAACCGGCGGAAAAAGTGAAGCAGGGAGTGTATATGGTGCACGACTCACAAAAGCTTTCATTGATGCTCCACATTTTGAGGGATGAATCGCGCAAAAATCAGTGCATCATCGTGTTCTGTTCCCGAAAACATGCGGTAAGTGCATTGCATAGAAAGTTGGTTCAGGCCGGAGTTCAGGCCGATCGCATTTCGAGCGATCTCGAGCAAGATCAACGTGAAGAAGTAATGCGTCGATTTCGCAATAAGCAAATCAATGTGTTGGTCGCGACGGATGTCATAAGCAGAGGAATTGATGTAGATGGAATCGATATGGTGGTGAACTTCGATGTGCCTCGCGATGCTGAAGATTACGTGCATCGAATTGGCCGAACTGCCAGAGCTCAGCGAAGCGGTGAGGCGCTCACCTTGGTTTCGCCGGAAGATGTGAGAGGATTTCGACGCATCGAAAAGCTTATCGAAAAATCAATTGAGGTTCTGCCTTTGCCGGAGTCTTTGGGTCCGGCTCCGGAATTTCCCAAGGAACAGCCGAGGCAGCCAGGCAAGAAACCCTTCAGATTTAAAAAGCGCAGACCTAATTGAAAATTTGGTTTATTCAACCTCTTATCTGATGCGCTCTGCCTAAAGGAATTCATTCTCCCTTACCCCTTCTCCCTTACCCCTTCTCCCTTACCCCTTACCCCTTACCCCTTACCCCTTACCCCTTACCCCTTACCCCTTACCC
>JBILCQ010000001.1:0-25251 GCA_044353065.1 Flavobacteriales bacterium
TGCTTCGCTGAAGTCAGCAATATCGGTTGATTTTCCTTTTTATAATGATTGTTTCGGGTTTCTGTCGGTTAAATTTGTACGTCATTGAAAAAGAGCAACCCATGAATCGTTTCCTACAAGTATTTGTTATTGCGTGTTTATTCTTCTGCATGCAGTCGTGCAATGAGAAAGAATTAGCACCAGCACCAACCCCAACCTCTCCAAATAATCCTGTGCTTGGTGCTTCCAGTCTTACCCTCAAATTTGATGCGCTGTGGGATACGGTTCCCTTTGAAATGGGGCGAATTTTTACGGACAATGTTGGTAATCGAGTGCGTGCTGATATGTTCAAGAACTACATTTCGATGGTGACATTGGTCGCTGATGATGGCTCGGAGGTGCTATTGAAAGACTTTCTGCTGGTCGATTATTCAAGAGAAAATGAAGTATTTATGGAAATTCCTTCCGGTAAATACACATCACTTAAAATGGGGGTTGGCATTCCCGCGGAATTCAACACTGACCAAGATCCTGCTGTTTACCCAAGTTCAAGTCCACTGAGCGTAGCGGGTTCTCAGGGTATGTTTTGGCAGTGGAGCACGGGCTACATATTTGCAAAGTTTGAAGGAAGGGCTGATACATCGGGCGTGGCAGGGGCTGCCTTATTGCTGCCCATCGCCATCCACGCAGGAAACGATGCGAGTTACCGTGCTTACGAATCAGACCCATTCATTCTAGAGTTATATGAAGACTCTGCAACAGTTAATGTCCACCTTCTCGTGAATAAACTATTTTCACCTGATCAAGGGAATGAGGTTAATCTGACTGAAAATGCCGTCACGCACTCTCAAAACAACTCGCAACTTGCAGCCAATTACATGAACAACTTTGTAGCTGCCTTGGTGGTGGAGCCATGATTGTTCGAACCGTGCTATTTTCGGTTGTGCTGATTGCCTGCGCGAATCAAGGCACGCAGCGATTGACTGATAGCGAAGTACGAGTGCGCATTCCTTCATCGTTCCCAGAAGTTTCTTATCCCGAAGACAATGCCCCGACCGCGCTGCGTATTGAATTGGGCCGTCGCCTTTTTTATGACAACCGACTTTCAGAAGATGAATCGCTCAACTGCGGATCATGCCATGTGCTGAGCGCTGCATTCACCGATGGAAGAGCTACTAGTCAAGGTTTGCATGGAGCAATGGGTAAACGAAACGCTCCAACGCTGGCCAATGTCGCTTGGTTGAAGCGACTCATGATGGAAGGTGGTGTTCCGACGTTGGAGACTCAGATTCTTGTGCCTTTACATGACAGCACTGAGATGGCACCAAGCATGATGCCCATTGTTGACCGATTGAATGAGGATGCTTATCTGCGCGAACTTTCGCGTGCTGCCTATGGTCGTGATAGCATCGACCCGTTTGTAATTACCCGGGCACTCGCTTGTTTTCAGCGAACGTTTGTTTCGGGCGACTCACGTTACGATCGCTATTTGCAAGGAAGAAAAGATCAAGTGAATGAGCAAGAACTTCGAGGAAGAGAGTTGTTCTTTTCGCCAAAGACACATTGCAGCGAATGCCACAGCGGTGTTTTTTTTACGGATATGGGTTTTTACAATATTGGTTTGTATGACGAGTATGCCGATGCAGGAAGAGCCCGAGCAACCGATCGAGATGAAGACATCGGTCGTTTTAAAACACCTACGCTTCGAAACATTCAGTTAACCGCACCTTACATGCATGATGGAAGTTTGGCTTCACTGGAAGAGGTTATTCAGTTTTACAACATCGGAGGAAAGTCTCATCGAAACAAGGATCCGCGCATTGAGCCGTTGGGGCTGACTAATCAGGAACAAGCCGATTTGATTGCATTTCTGACAACACTCACCGATTGGAATTTTGTTCAAAACGAGGAGTTATTACCTTTGGAATGATGAAGAGTAGATTGCTTATCGGACTCATTTTATTTTTCGTGGCTTGTGTATCATGCAACCCCGAAAATCCTGAAGAAGAGGTTCCTGTTATTCCTCCTCCTCCTTCTCCTTCTTGGGAGCCAACTCCCTATAATTTGGTTATTCCGCCCTTATTTCCACCCATGGATATTCCCGCGGATAATCCACTTACAGCGGAAGGAGTTGAGTTGGGCAGATACTTGTTTTGGGAGAAGAAGCTGAGTGCCGATGGAACTCAAAGTTGCGGATCATGTCATCTGCCAGAACATGGATTTTCAGATCCCAATCGTTTTAGTGTTGGAATAACCGGTGCGCAGGGTACACGACAATCCATGTCGTTGGTTAATTTGGGTTGGGCGTACAATTATTTTTGGGATGGTCGTGCCTTGACTCTGGAGGAACAGGTACTTGAGCCAATTACGAATCCCATTGAAATGAATAATACGTGGGAAAATGCTTTAGATCAATTGAGAGCTGATTCATTGTATGCTCCCATGTTTCAGGCTGCATTTGGCACCGCCGACATTACACGTGATCGAGCAGCCAAGGCTATGGCTTCGTTTCTACGAACTATGATAAGCGCCAACTCCAAGTTTGATCAGGAACGATCAGGAGCCTACATGTTTAGTGTTTTGGAAGAAACCGGATTCAATTTATTTCAGGCAGAGGGAGGAACGAACCCAAATACCGGATTGCCCTGGGGTGGCGGCGATTGTTTCCATTGCCATGGTATAGCAGGTATGCAAATGGGTGATTATCTCATGCACAACAACGGTTTGGATGCTGAGTACTCTGCCGATCCGGGAAGAGCCGGTGTAACGGGAAATCCGTTGGATAGCGGTAAGTTCAAAACACCGTCGTTGCGCAACATCGAACTAACCGCTCCCTACATGCATGACGGGCGTTTTCAGACTCTCGAGGAGGTAATTAATCATTATAACACCGGCGGACAGATTAGCACGACGGTTGATCCATTTATGGAATCAGCGGGTGGAGGTTTGCACCTCGAGGAAATTGATAAAATAGCCTTGATTGCCTTTTTGAAAACACTCACCGACACTTCCTTTATTCATAACCCCGCATTCAGCGATCCTCACTGATGAGCAATGCACTGCCCGAGGAACTGAGCAAGCACCTCAAAAGGGCTAATCAATTCAAGAAGGAAAACAAGAAGTTTCTCCAGAATTTTTCGCGTAAGAAGGATGTGGATGACGCGTTTCATACGCTCCATGAAGAGATCTTTCAGAAAATGGATTGTCTTGAATGTGCGAATTGCTGTAAGACTACGTCGCCGATTTTTCGTGATGTGGATATCGATCGCATTGCGAAGCATCTGGGCATGAAGCCATCTCATTTCACAGAGAAGTATCTGCATATCGACGAAGACAACGACTGGGTGTTGAATTCATCGCCCTGTGCTTTTCTGGGCGACGACAACTATTGCAGCATCTATGAGGTACGCCCGAAAGCGTGTCGCGATTATCCGCATACCGATCGCAAGAACATGCACCAGGTGATGGATCTTACTTATAGGAATACTATGGTGTGCCCGGCAGTTGCTACGATTGTCGATAAACTCCGCGCTGAACGCGGTACGCATTAAGTCTGTTCAATACGCAAGCTCTACTCTGGGGAATGCGGTATGCTCTATTGGAATAATCGAAGAGGAACGATGTGTTGAACGTTGGCGAAAATTTAATCGCCATGAGTTACGCAACCGATTTTGGAACCCTCTTCTTTCCTCGCTATTGTTCTTCGTGCAACCGCAATTTGATGCACTATGAAAAGGCCGTATGCATGCATTGTCTTTCGGATTTACCGCGGTTGCACATGCATGATGAATGTGACAATCCGATTGAGAGGCTGTTTTGGGGAAGAGTCGATGTGCGAGCTGCCACAGCATTTCTGAGTATGCCGCGCAATGGAATTAGCCACCGTCTAATTCATCGCCTCAAGTACCATGGCGATCAGGAAGTAGGCGAGCGCCTGGGTGCTTTGTTTGCGCATGAAATGCTTGATTCCAATCGAATGAAGGAGATCGATGTAATTGTGCCTGTGCCTTTGCATCCCAAGAAACTGCATGTGCGGGGTTATAATCAGTGCGATTGCATTGCGAGAGGAATGGCAGAAGTTTTAGGTGCGGAGGTGTCTCTCAACAACTTAACCCGGACGCATTTCAATGACTCACAAACGCGTCGTGGTCGTATATCGCGTTGGTCGAATGTGAAGGATATATTCTGGGTGCGTGAACCGGAGAAGTTCGAAGGCAAACGCATTCTGCTGGTGGATGACGTCATTACGACGGGAGCTACCATAGAGGCGTGTGCTTCATCTCTGCTCAAGATTAAAGAAGTTCAGTTATATGTTGGAGCTCTGGCGGTTCCCGCGTGAATGCATCCGATTATATTTGTTCATGCTTATTCGCATCGCGCTCTTAGTACTGTTCATTACACTGCATTCATGGATGAGTGCTCAGCATCTCTTGACACTTATGAATGGTCGAGAGATGGAGTGTGCTGTGTTGGGCGACTCCGGCACCGTTTTACTCGTGCAACTGACGAAGCCAAGTGGTCGAGTGATTAAGCGGGAAATTCCCAAAAGCGATATTTTCAGTCTGAAAATGGGTGATGGCCAGGAGCAAATTTTTTATGTGAAAGATGAGATGATGGGTGATATCTACACCGTTGATGAAATGCGCTTTTACCTCGCCGGAGAGAATGACGCACGACAGAATTTTACGGCTTGGCCCACCTTCGCTGTTGGATTTGCACTCTGCACGGGTATATCTCTTTTCGGTGGCGATGGGTACATCACAGCAGTAGGTCCGCCTATTCTGTATACCTTGTTGCAACTTGCGCCTAAGATTAAAATTCGTGAGAAGACCATGAGCCATCTCGATTATAAATACAACGATATCTACGCCGATGGCTATGAACCTCCTGCCCGCACGCGCAAACTATCGCGTGCAATGGAAGGTGCTTTTCTCGGTTCGGCAACCGGAGTTGCCTGCTGGCTCTTGTTCCTTCAAAAATGAACGTGCTTCGATGGATTGTTCATTCTCGTATGTGGGTTGCGCTGGCAGCCGCAGCTTGGGCCATAGAGTCGTTCGTGCGTTGCGGTGAATGGGTGAGGTGGACCTTAGTACTACACATTTTTTTTCTGACTTGGAGTGCTTATTTGTTTTTAACCGACGATGCCATGCGCAAGTATCGCTTGCTCGTGCTCACATCGCTCACTGGCGTTTGTATTACGTTTCAGGGTGTTGAATCGCTTATGGTTCTTTCGCTTTGCATGTTGCCTGTTCTCTTTTACCGAACGCACTGGATGCCTCGCTCGTGGTTGCTTTCTCGTTTTGAATTGAGAAATATTCCCATCGTCAATAATTGGGTGATTGCCTTCTGCTGGGTTGTGCTATGTATGCTTTGGCCAATGCAACGAATGGGTGCTGAAATTTCAGTGCAAACACCATTTCTGCTGGCTGCTTTCTTTTGGATAACGGCTCTCTCTATGAGTGAAGATCTCTTCGCCGAAGCTACTCCCGATGCTTCGCTGCGATGGCTTGGGCGGGTTCGCCTACGAGTGCTGGCAATCGTGTTCGTAATAGCCGCCATGGTAATCAGCTTCTATAATCACGAGCAACAGATTTCTGTTTGGATTTCGATGACAGCATCGCTACTACTGTTGCTTTTGATGCCTGGCGGCAAAAGAACCGTGGGTAAATCATGGCTCATTGATGCCATGATCGTATTGCGATTTCCTTTTTGAAATTATCCCAACACAACATCGAGTGCATGTTGCATGGCTGCAATGGTGCGGTCGAGATCTTCCATGCTATGTGCTGCTGAAACAAAGCCAACTTCATAACCGCTCGGACCCAGATAAACACCTTGCTCCAACAGTGAACGATGAAACGGCGCAAACTTCTTCATCTCGTCACCATCGATTTCGTCGCTTCGGCGAATGGCTTTTTGATCGGAAAACGTTACCCAGAAAATGCTGCCAACGCTGAACATGTTGAACTTGTATTCCTTGCTGCGCGCGTAATTCAGCACATTGTTGACTAGGTAATCAGTTTTCTCTTTCAGTTCTTCGTAGAAACCGGGGCGCAAACATTCGGTCAATTGGGCAATACCTGCAGCCATGGCAACAGGGTTTCCGCTTAACGTTCCTGCCTGGTATACGGGGCCTTCGGGTGCGACATGGTTCATCACCTCTGCGCGTGAGGCATAAGCGCCCACGGGCAGACCTCCACCAATGATTTTTCCGAAAGCGAGCACGTCGGGTTGTATTCCATAGTAGCCCGAAGCTCCTTCGAAACCTACTCGGAATCCGCTAATCACTTCGTCGAACAACAGGATGATTCCTTCACGTGTGCACACTTCACGCACGTAGCGCAAGAAGTCTCCTTCTTGCAAAAGCAATCCATTGTTGGCCGGAATGGGTTCAATGGCAATCACCGCAATTTGTCCGCGATATTCATGCACTGCTTTATCGAGTGCTTCTTTATCGTTGAGCGGAAGAACGATTGTTTCCTTTGCATACGCTTCCGGAATACCGGCAGAGCTCGATGTTCCCAAGGTGGCCAATCCGCTGCCGGCTTTCACCAGCAAGCTATCTACGTGACCATGGTAACAACCTTCAAACTTGATGATTTTATCGCGACCGGTATAACCACGAGCCAAGCGAATGGCACTCATGGCCGCTTCTGTGCCGCTGCTCACGAAACGAATTTTTTCGAAGTAGCGGTGGTTTTTCAGAATGAGTTCGGCCAATTCATTTTCCAATCGGGTGGGAGCGCCGAAGCTGCTGCCATTGGCCACCGTGTCTTGAACGGCTTTCACAACCGACGGGTGTGCATGGCCTAAGATGAGAGGTCCCCATGAACAGCAGTAATCGATAAACTCGTTGCAGTCTTCATCCCACACGTGCGAACCTTGTCCTTTGGCGAAAAACAAAGGAGTGCCGCCCACCGATCGAAATGCACGAACCGGAGAGTTGACGCCTCCTGGAAATAAGGTTTTCGCTTTTTCAAAAAGTTCGGCTGAGCGGGATGTATTCATTTTTTTAAGATTGAATTTTTTGCACTACAGGGAATGCCGTTGTTTTGCAACGATTAAAATGCGAGGCGCAAGATACCTTCGCCAACTCAAACACACTGTCATGAATTTTCAATTCGATCACGGCTTTGCACAATCGCTCGATAAGGCCGACAAACTATCGTCCTACCGCGAGCGATATTTCTTTCCGCAACATCACGGAAAAAATATGCTGTACTTCACGGGTAATTCCCTTGGATTGCAGCCCAAGGGCGTGAAGGAAGCGTTTGCTGCAGAGTGTGACGATTGGGCCACATTCGGTGTAGAAGGACATTTTCTCGCGCGCAAACCTTGGTATAGCTATCATGAGCGATTTGCTGCAGGCGCTGCGAAATTGGTGGGTGCCAAGGAGAATGAAGTTGTGATGATGAACCAGCTTACGGTGAATCTGAATTTGCTGCTCGTGTCGTTTTACAAGCCCGAAGGAAAGCGCCGTAAAATTTTATTTGAAGCCAAACCTTTTCCTTCCGATCAGTATGCATTTGCTTCTCAGGCGCGCCTCCACGGATTGGATCCTGAAGAAGTATTGGTGGAGCTCCTGCCGCGCGAGGGCGAATTGACCTTGCGTAAGGAAGATATTGTGAACACTATTCGCGAGCTCGGAGATGAGCTTGCCCTAGTCTGTTTTGGAGGCGTCAATTATTTTACGGGGCAGCTTTTCGACATGAAGGAAATAACGGCTGTTGCGCATGAAGTAGGAGCCCTATGTGGTTTCGATTTGGCGCATGCGGCTGGCAATGTGCCCCTTTCATTGCACGAATGGAATGTTGATTTCGCGTGTTGGTGTACCTACAAGTATCTCAATAGTGGACCGGGCAGTGTCGGTGGTGTGTATGTGCACGAGCGTCATGCAACGAATCGTGACTTGTTCCGCCTTGCCGGCTGGTGGGGACACAATAAGGAAACCCGCTTTCAAATGGGTCCCGATTTCGATCCGATTCCAACGGCCGAGTCGTGGTCGATGAGCAATGCGCCTGTCTTTAACATGATAGCTCACGACGTTTCAATCTCGATTTTTTCGGAGGTTGGAATGACAGCTCTGCGCGAAAAGTCGTTGCTTCTGACCGCGTATCTCGATTTTGTTTTGAATGAAGTGATGGGTAGCACCGGACAAAAGTTAACGCGCATTACTCCCGAAGACCCTGCGCAGCGTGGTTGCCAGCTATCGGTCATAGTGGAAGGACACGACCGAAAACTAGTAGGCACACTCTACGAGCAAGGTGTGGTGGTTGATTGGCGTGAGCCCAACGTAATACGATTGGCTCCTGTGCCGCTGTATAATTCGTTCGAAGACGTGTATCAACTCGGCAAGTTGCTCGAGCAGATTTTCACGCGTTGATTAAAGTCCGAGCAATACTTCTTCAGCACTCTTGCCACCAAATAGCATACGCTCCGGATTCTCGAGCATGTCTTTTACTTTCACCAGGAAGCTCACACTTTCGCGTCCGTCGATGATGCGGTGATCGTAGGAAAGTGCAACATACATGATGGGGCGAATAACTATCTGGCCATTTTCAGCAACCGGGCGCTCCACGATGTTGTGCATGCCGAGGATGGCGCTTTGCGGAGGATTGATAATGGGTGTTGAAAGCATAGAGCCGAATACACCTCCATTGGTAATGGTAAAAGTGCCACCCTGCATTTCATCGACAGTGATTTTTCCGTCGCGAACTTTTTTAGCAAGATCACCAATGCCGCGTTCGATGTCGGCCAGGCCCATCATCTCTGCGTTGCGCACAATCGGAACCATCAAGCCTTTTGGTGATGATACTGCGATGCCGATGTCGGTATAATCATGATAAACGATTTCACCATTTTCAATACGTGCATTCACCGCAGGAAATGCGAAGAGGGCTTCGGCGCACGCTTTCGTGAAGAACGACATGAAGCCAAGTCCTACACCATGCTTCTCTTTGAATACGTCTTTGTATTTGGCGCGTAAGTCCATGATGGGCTTCATGTTCACCTCGTTGAAGGTGGTGAGCATGGCCGTATTGTTTTTAACGCTCACCAAACGCTCTGATATTTTCTTGCGCAGGTTGGTCATTTTTTCGCGACGCTCGGTGCGAGCTCCGCTATGACGGGCAACGCTGGTGGTATCGAAACCAGCTGCCATGGCTGCCAGTACATCGCCTTTGGTGATGCGACCTCCGGGTCCTGAGCCCGCAACTTGCGAAGCCGTGACACCTTGCTCAGCCATCAGTTTTGCAGCTGCCGGTGATGGAGTGCCTGCAGCATACGAAGCAGCAGGTGCTTTCTCCGCTGCCTTGGGAGCAGGTGCTGCTGCTTTAGGTTCTTCTTTTTTCACAGGAGCCGCAGGAGCACCGGCGGGTTTTGCGGCGGAAGTATCGATCGTGCATGCCACTCCGCCTACTGCAACCGTGTCGCCTGCCTGAGCCATTATCTTAATCGTTCCACTCGCTTCGGCAGCCAACTCGAGAGTCGCTTTATCGCTGTCGATTTCGGCCATTACCTGGCCGTTCTCTACGTAATCTCCATCCTTCACCAACCAATTGGCGATGATTACTTCGCTGATGCTCTCGCCCGGAGAGGGAACTTTTACTTCAATTTTAGACATGTCGAATAAGTTTTTGGCCTTGATACCGGAAATTCGAAAAGACCAGTGCAAATCTGCATTAGAATTCATGAAATTACACCACGACTGATTGGTTTTTTCAGTGTGATTTTCACAAGGATGCTTGTCGGCGAGTGAAGACATCATCAGTCTTGTTTGTCCTTATTTTCGGCCTGTCGCATGAAGTACCTCGTAGTTCTTACCAAGCAATTCCCCTTTCAATGGCGTGAGCAGTATGTTGCCCATGAGCTTGGAGCATTGGCTACTCAATTCGAAAAGGTCTTCATTTATCCGCACGATCACTATCAGAAAAATGACGTGGTTCGCTTTGAACTTACCTCTGGAGTGGAGCTCATTGACTTGAATACTGAGTTTGTTCCTGCATCGCGTTTCAAGCTGATCCTTCCTTTTCTGCTCACGTTCATCCGCGAGTTTATATGTTCGAAACGCAAGTGGCACCAGTTGAAGTCGTGGCGAAGATTCTATTCCATTTATGCAACGCAGTGGGCGCTGGGTCAAATGCTGATGGAATGGCAGCAAAAGCGAGGAATATCATCAAGCGAAGTAGTTTATTACTCGTATTGGATGAGCGCATCTGCCCTGTGTTTGTCAATTCTGAAACAGCGCGGGCTAATTGATGGGTTTATAACGCGTGCTCATTCTGTCGACTTGTATCACGAAGACTGGGGCCTGCTCCGCGATGAGCATTCCGTTCCTCCGTTTCGTTGTTTCAAGGAAAGAAACGCCTCAATGATTTACCCAATATCAGAGCACGGTTTGAGTCATCTCAAAGATCGGGGAGTGGATTCTTCGAAATTGAAGACTGCCTATTTGGGCGTGGAAGATTTGGGGTTGGGCCCTGTGCCTACCCATGATGTTTTCAGTATTGTTACTTGCTCGGGCATTGACGACAACAAACGCATTCACCTGTTGGGCGAGGCCTTATCGCGATTGAATAAACCCGTGCGTTGGATTCACTTTGGCGACGGACCGCTGCGCGAACAGGCATTGAAATCGGTGACATCTGCAAATGTTTCATTTGAATGTCGCGGGCAAACATCCAATGCAGAAGTTAGAAAGTTCTATGCGGATGAAGCGGTGCACTGTTTCGTCAATCTAAGCATTGTAGAGGGACTTCCGGTTTCTATTATGGAAGCCATTTCGCATGGCATACCGATTATCGCAACGGCTGTATATGGTGTTCCGGAAATTGTAATCGACGGATACAACGGCATCACCCTACCTGTTCAATTCACGGAAGCGGAGTTGGATGGCGCACTGTTGCAGCTCATGAACAACCGTGATTCCAATGAAATGCGCAGGAATGCTCGCTTACTTTTCGAAGAGCGATTCAATGCAGATGTGAACTATACGGCTTTTGCAAACGCAATCGCAGCTATCAAGCTTTGACCGCTGAAAAGCTGAACAAGCGATCAAACATCGCGGTCATTCGCTTTTCATGAACTTTCGGCGAACCTGCAGCAGGCGAAGCCGATGCCGGAGGAGCAATAACTTCCAGATTCAGATCGCGCAATGAACGCAACATGTAGGTCCAAGCTCCCATGTTTTCAGGTTCTTCTTGTGCCCAAATGACTCGTTTCGCTTTGCTATATTCTCCGATGATTTTACGAAGCTGTTGTTCGGGTAATGGGTACAGCTGTTCCAGACGAACAACCGCCATATCGCCTCCTGTTTGGCGCTTTTCTTTTTGTTCTAAAATATCGTAATAAACCTTGCCCGAACAGAGCACCACTGTATTCACCTCTTTCGCTTTTACGGAAGTATCGTTGATGATTTCCTGGAAATTGCCTTTCGCCATTTCCTGTAGTGATGATACTGCTTTCGGGTAGCGCAGCAATTTCTTAGGCGTCATTACAACGAGCGGTTTGCGGTATGAAGCGCGAACCTGCCTGCGAATCAAATGGAAATGGTTGGCAGGCGTTGTCGGGTTGCAAACAATCATGTTGAGCTCTGCGCACAATTGCAGGAAACGCTCGAGGCGTGCCGAGCTGTGTTCGCTTCCCTGGCCTTCATAACCATGCGGGAGGAAGAGTGTGATTCCGTTCATCGTGCGCCATTTGTCTTCGGCTGCAGAAATGAACTGGTCGATCATGATTTGCGCTCCGTTATTGAAGTCACCAAACTGAGCTTCCCAAATGGTAAGTCCGTGAGGTGTTCCGAAGGCATACCCATAATCGAAGCCCAGCACACCATATTCACTCAACAGCGAATTGTAGACAGTGAACTTCGCTTGCTTAGGGCTAATGGTGTTAAGCGTGATAATTTCTTTCTCCTGGTCTTCATCTGTTTTCACAACTGCATGTCGATGCGAGAAAGTGCCGCGCTCCACATCTTGTCCGCTCACACGCACCGGATGGCCTTCTTCGAGCAGCGTGCCATACGCGAGCAATTCGCCCATCGCCCAATCGAGCTTGTTTTCTTCGATCATTTTCAAACGATCGGCAAACACCTTGGCTGTCTTGGCAATATACTTTTCACCGGAAGGCAATGTGCTAATCGAGGTCGCAATGGACTTCAGTTTCTTTTCATCAAATTGCGTTTTAACCGGATTAGACATGTCGTCTTCTGTGGCCTTGGTAAAACCCTTCCAGGTTTCTTCCATGAAGTGCTTCACGTGAGCCATCTTCATGCTCTTGGCAATTTCGAGTTTTGTATCGAGCATCGCCTCAAAGCCCGACTTCAAGCTATCTGCATATGCTTGGTCAATCGTTCCTTCAGCAATCAGTTGATTCATGTAAATCTCACGCAACGAAGGATGCGATGCAATGAGTTTATAGAGTGACGGCTGCGTAAACTTCGGCTCATCGCCTTCGTTGTGACCGTATTTGCGGTATCCAAGCAAGTCGATGAAAACGTCCATGTGAAACTTCATGCGATACTCCAGCGCAATCTTCATGGTTTCAATAACAGCTTCTACGTCGTCGGCATTTACGTGAAATACCGGACACAAGGTTGTCTTTGCTACGTCGGTGCAATAGGTGGAAGAACGTGCATCGAGGTAGTTGGTGGTAAAGCCAACTTGGTTGTTGGTCACGATGTGAACGGTACCGCCGGTGCGATAACCGTCGAGCAACGCCATTTGCACCACTTCATAGACGATGCCCTGGCCTGCAATGGCAGCGTCGCCATGAACGAGCACAGGAACAATTTTATCTTCACTTTGAAGGTAGTGATCAATCTTAGCGCGCGAAAGACCTTCTACAACCGGATTCACCGCTTCGAGGTGAGAAGGGTTGGGGCAAAGGGTTAAATGCACCTGATTGCCTCCTGCGGTGGTAACATCATTGGAATAGCCGTAGTGATATTTTACGTCACCATCAAAGTTGTCGGAGTCTTCAAACTCGAGTCCTTCGAACTCGGCAAACACTTGCTCTTGCGGTTTGCCCATGATGTTCGTGAGAACATTGAGTCGGCCGCGGTGCGCCATTCCAATGACAAATTCTTTCACGCCCATATCGCCGCCCAAGCGAACGAGGTAATCCATGGCAGGCACCATGGCTTCGCAACCTTCAACACTGAAGCGCTTGGCTCCGACGAATTTGCGGTGTATGTATTGTTCAAACAGAGATGCTTTGCTCGCCATCTCCAGAAATTGCTTTTTCTCGTCAGAAGTAAATGCGGGCTTTTTCACGGCCTCGATGCGCTCGCGCAGCCATTGGATGCGCTCAGGATTTCGCACATACATGTATTCGATACCAATGTGCTTGCAGTAACTGTTGTTGAGATGTGCAAGAATGTCGCGCAGTTTAGCCGGGCCAAGACCAACCTCATTTCCCGCTTGAAAAACAGTGTCGAGGTCTTGATCGCTTAATCCGAAATTCTCTAAAGCCAAAGTCGGTTGGTGCTTGCGGCGCTCCCGAACGGGATTGGTTTCCGTGAACAAATGCCCGCGTTGACGATATCCGTTGATGAGGTTGATGACCTTGAACTCTTTGATAACCTCTGAGCTGACGGCACCACTGAGACCTTCGCCATTAGGCAGCGGGGCAAACTCCGCACGCTGAAATTCGAATCCTTCGAAGAACCGCTGCCACGAGCTGTCTACCGATTGGGGGTTGCTTTTGTATTGCTGATAGAGCGACTCGATCGCATTGATATCGCTGTTGGCGAGGTATGAATGTGAATCCATTCTGACTTTGAAATTGAATTGGCTCGCGAAGTTAACGCTCCACATTCAATAAACTACCTTTTTTGGAATTGGTTTACCGCGCGGGATATCAACTATCCTGACTAAATTGCATGCGCAGCCACACTTTTTTTGCCTCTCGCTCCAGTATCTGACCAGCCAGCGTTGGTACTCGCTCATCTGCTGGTGTGGCGGCCATCAAGCTGCGTATTTTCCCTTCAGGAATGTCGATTCGATAAAGCACTTGGCCTAAGGAGTTGCCGTGTGTTTGGATCAGCTGCGATACGGCATGGTGTAATTGACTCACTAAGCTTTGAGGATTCGGTTCCGTTGCCATTTCCCCCCATTCTGCCGGATAAAGGTCTTTCGCTAGTTGGGCTTCCAACTTTCGAAGAAATTCAGTTTGACCGGTTTCAGTCAATTGGTGGAGATAGGGTATGACCTCATTTTTCATAATCACGAATGTAAGCTTATAGGGTGGTTACCGGTTGAATTGTACTCTTCCTTACTTTCGCGTTCTCATTTTTTCGATATGAAGACTCTCACCCTTGCCAGAGCTATTTGGTTGTTTGCCGTAATGCTTCCTTTCACATCTGCGTTCGCTCAGCAAGGAACCATTCGAGGTTTTGTGAAAGACCAGGAAACCGCCCAGCCGGTAATTTTCATTTTGGTGGGATTGGATGGTACCGGGTTCGGCACCCAGACAGATGAAAACGGATTTTATACGTTGACCAAGATTCCTGACGGCAAATACACACTCGTCATTAACCAGTTTGGATTTAAGGAAGTAAGAGATGAAATTGAAATTGCAGGTGCAAAGGTTGTAGCGCGCAATTATTTTCTTGTGAAAGATGATGTGATGATGAGCGAAGTTGAAATCACGGATAAGGGTAGTGCTCAAAAGAACAACGTAAACATATCAGTAGAGTCGATGCGCACCAAGGACATTAAGCGCATACCCAGTGTAGGCGGTGCTCCCGATTTGGCTCAGGCACTAACCACTCTTCCCGGTTTTGTAAGCACAGGCGACCAAGGTGGTCAAATCTATGTGCGCGGAGGATCGCCTGTTCAAAACAAGGTGCTGCTCGACGGTATGATTGTTTACAACGCCTTTCACTCGATTGGTCTTTTCTCGGTATTCGATACGGACATTATTGCCAACGCTGACGTTTATACCGGAGGTTTTAGCGCGCAATTCGGCGGACGTATTTCTTCCATTATGGACATCACAACCCGCGATGGCAATAAGCGCGAAATCGATGGACACGTGGGGGTAAACCCTTTCGGTGCGAAACTTCAGATTGAAGGTCCTTTGCGTAAGCTTCGTGAAAACGGAAGCGGAATATCATATGTGTTTTCCGCGAAAAACTCGTATCTCGATCGCAGTTCCAAGCTGCTGTATTCGAATGTGAATGATGGAAACGGACTGCCGTTCAATTATACCGATATCTACGGCAAGATGGCCTTCAGTGGGGCCAATGGTTCAAAATTCAATGCATTTGGTTTTAGCTTCACTGATGGTGTGACCAGCTATAAAAATCTTGCTTCGCTGAATTGGAAGAACAACGGCGCGGGTGGAAATTTTGTGATTGTGCCCTCCAGTTCTGCCGTATTGATTACCGGGAATTTCGCACGAAGCAAATACGAAATTGTAATGAGCGAATTGAATAATCCGGATAGAACCTCAAGAATCAATAGCTTCAATTTCGGACTTGATTTCAAGTATGGAATTAAAAACGACGTTCTTAAATACGGCGTTGAAGTAGTCGGATTTTCTACGGATTATAAAACGTTTGCGTTATTGGACAACACGCAGATAGTTCAGGAAACTCAGAACACAACAGAATTGAATACGTTTTTCGACTATAAACTGAATCGCGGAAGATGGGTGGTGGAGCCGAGCATCCGTTTCCAATACTACAGTACCCTGAGTGTGTTTTCGCCGGAACCGCGTTTAGGTATTAAGTATAAGTTGAGTGAGCGCTTTAGATTGAAGGCAGCTACAGGCCGTTACACGCAAAACCTCATGGCTACGAACAGCGACCGTGATGTAGTGAATCTTTTCTACGGATTTTTAGCTAGTCCTGAAAACGGTCTGCAATCCGAATATACGGGTGACCCGCTCTTCCAGGCCAATGGCGAAGCGGTCAACTCCCTGGGTCAAATTATCGGAGGAACCTTGAACGGAAGTCTTGAAACGGGTCGTTCGCCACTCAAACAGCAAGTGAAGAATCCGCTTCAAACGGCGAAACATTTTGTATTCGGATTTGAATTCGATCTTTCTGAACGTTGGAACTTAAATGTGGAGAGCTATTACAAGCGATTCGGACAGCAGACCAACATTAACAGAAACAAGATATTCGAAAACCCCAACGGAGAGAATAACGACAAGCCTGAAGAAATCACTCGCGATTTTGTAATCGAAACCGGAAACGCCTACGGAACAGATATAGTGTTGAAGTATGAAGACAAGTCGTACTACTTGAACATGGTCTATTCCATAGCGAAGGTGGAACGTTGGGACGGCGTGCGCTACTATGCGCCTGTATTCGATCGCCGCCACAATTTGAATTTGATCGGTACTTATCTATTTGGTAAAGAGAAGTGCTATGAGCTTTCCATGCGCTGGAACTTAGGAAGCGGTTTGCCGTTTACTCAAACACAGGGCTTCTATAACGGTCAGGATGCTTCGCAGGGTATTAGTCTCGATTATCTATCGAACAACAGTCAATACCTGAGTGTTCAATATGCCGACTTGAATGGTGGTCGACTTCCATTCTACCATCGTTTGGATGTAAACATCAAGCGCACTTTCAAGCTGAGCAAAAAGACATCACTTGAATTGAACGCAGGTGTTACCAACGCGTACAACCGAGCCAACGTATTTTACATTGATCGCATAACAGGCGAGCGAATTGACCAGCTGCCATTGTTACCAACCATTGGTTTGGACTTCGCATTTTAACGTAAACTTATCTGTCAGGTCGAATATTTGGCTATTCGAACGTTGGGTGAAGTGTAGCTTAGCTTCCACATTATTTCGGATGCAAGCCCCTATGGTGGTTACTTTTTGGGTGCGTTCGTTCAGCAAACTAACTTCTATGTTAATTTCGACCCGATTTTTTCAATACAAAACAAATCATATTGCATAATGGCAAACAAGTATCAAGCGCAAATCGACGCCTTCATGGCCGAGGTTAAAAGCAAGAACCCTAATGAACCTGAGTTTTTGCAAGCGGTGCATGAAGTGGCTGAAACAGTCATTCCTTACATCGAAGAAAATCCGAAATACAAAACAGCGAAAGTGCTTCAGCGCATTGCTGAGCCCGAGCGCACTATCATGTTTCGAGTGCCATGGGTCGACGATAAAGGCGAAGTTCAGGTAAACCGCGGTTACCGTGTTGAATTCAACTCAGCCATCGGTCCTTACAAGGGCGGTTTGCGTTTTCACCCAACGGTGAATCTATCTGTATTGAAGTTTTTGGGCTTCGAACAAATTTTCAAAAACTCTCTCACCACCTTGCCTATGGGCGGTGGAAAGGGCGGTTCTGATTTTGACCCGAAAGGAAAAAGCGATCGTGAGGTGATGGCGTTTTGTCAAAGCTTCATGAACGAACTTTCTCGTCACATCGGCGCTGACACCGACGTACCTGCCGGCGATATCGGAGTAGGTGGTCGTGAAATCGGTTTCATGTTCGGTCAGTATAAGCGCCTGCGCAATGAGTTTACCGGTGTATTTACCGGTAAGGGCCGTAATTGGGGCGGTTCGCTCATTCGTCCGGAAGCTACAGGATATGGCTGCGTTTACTTCGCTGCCGAAATGCTTGGAACAAAGGGTACCGACTTCAACGGCAAAATCGTTGTTGTATCCGGCTCCGGTAATGTAGCTCAGTACGCCATTGAAAAAGCTACCCAGTTGGGAGCTAAGGTGGTGACTGCATCAGACAGTGATGGATACGTATACGATAAGGATGGTATCGATGCCGAGAAGCTCGCGTTCATCATGGAATTGAAAAACGTGAAACGTGGTCGCATCAAAGAATACGCAGACAAATACAAGTGTGAATACGTGGCAGGCAAAACTCCTTGGGGTGTGAAGTGCGATATCGCGCTTCCTTGTGCTACGCAAAACGAATTGAATGGCGACGACGCGAAAGCGCTCATCGCTAATGGAGTAATGGCTGTTGCTGAAGGTGCCAATATGCCTTCAACGCCTGAGGCGGTAGAAGCATTGCTGCACGGCAAAGTGTTGTTTGCTCCTGGCAAGGCTTCCAACGCTGGTGGTGTTGCGACTTCCGGTTTGGAAATGTCACAAAACTCATTGCGTTTGTCTTGGACACGCGAAGAGGTTGACCAGCGCCTGCATAATATCATGAAGAGCATTCATGAGGCCTGTGTGAAGTACGGAAAGGATGGCGATCACATCAACTATGTGAAGGGCGCCAACATTGCCGGTTTCGTCAAGGTGGCCGATGCCATGCTCGATCAGGGTGTAGTGTAAACATCAGAAATGAATTTTTAGAAAAGGGCCACGATTTTCGTGGCCCTTTTTTATACCCTTTTTGAGGTATTCGAATGCGATTGGTTGCAATACCTTACTTGAGGTATGGTGTGCCGAAATGTGTTGCTTTCTCTTTGCGCTATTCTCAGAGTCATTCATGAAGTCATTCATTGTTTTTCTTGTTGCTGTTGTGTCGTGGCGCGAAATGGGCGCCGCTTCCTTTGATTCCGATACAATTCCACCGCTGGAATTATCGGGAGTAGAAATCGCAACAGAACGCGTTCTTCTTCCTGTGCATCGGTTGCCCAATGTGCATGGAAATATTCTCGTGGCCGGAAAGAAAAATGAAGTGATAGAATTGTCCAAATCATCTGCGGATTTGGCATCCGTCAATCAGCGGCAAATTTTCGCCCGCGTGCCGGGTTTGATGATTTGGGAAAATGACGGAAGTGGAATTCAAATTGGAATAGCAGCGCGCGGACTGAGTCCAAATCGTTCCTGGGAATTCAACACCCGCCAAAACGGTTACGACATTTCTCCCGATGTTTTTGGTTACCCCGAAGCCTACTACACACCTCCGATGGAGGCCGTTGAGCGAATTGAGTTTTTGCGCGGATCCGCCTCTCTTCAGTTTGGTCCTCAGTTCGGTGGTATGGTCAACTATGTGCTCAAATCCGGGCATGGAAACAAACCTTTCTTTTATGAATCGCGCCAATCGGTTGGTAGCTATGGATTATTCTCTACCTATAATGCTGTCGGTGGTTCCAAGAATAAATGGAGTTATTACGCTTTTGCTCAGCAAAGACGAGGCGATGGTTGGCGAAAAAACAGTGAGTTTGATTCAAAAACACTTTATGGAAGTGTCGAGTATCGCCACAATGCCAACCTGATTGTTGGTGTGAATATCACGCATTCGCAATTTCTCAGTCAACAACCCGGAGGACTCACCGACGAACAGTACATGCGCGACTGGCGCAGCAGTTCGCGCTCCCGCAATTGGCTGCAAGTGCCGTGGAATGTTGTTTCCGCGTATGCCAAAGTGAGAACATCCAATCATTCATTATTGGACATAAAGTTGTTCGGTTTGTTGGCCGATAGATCCAGTGTTGGCTTCATGAAAACCATCAACGTGGCGGATACCATCAATGCCTCAACCGGTTTGTTCAACTCACGAAAACTCGACATCGATCAATACCAATCCTGGGGCGCAGAGTTGCGTTGGTTGTTGGAATATGAAATTTTCGGTCAAGAACATCATCTTGCTGCGGGTGCTCGTTATTCCGACGCGCACACCCATCGTCGAAACGATGGTGTCGGCTCTACTGATCCTTTATTTGACGACGAGCTTGCCACAGGTGATTTCGGAAAGAATCTCTTCTTCGATAATGTGAACGCAGCAGCCTTTGTCGAGAATAGTTTTCATGTGGGAAATCGACTAACCATTACACCGGCTGTGAGAGTGGAAAATCTCACCAGCAAAACAAGCGGTTCTATTTCATTGTCCCAAGGCGATTTTACGCCCATGCAACAGAAGCGCTCTTTCGTGCTTGCCGGCATCGGTTTTCAGTATGATTGGACAAACATGAATGTGTATGCCAATGCGAGTCAGGCGTATCGTCCTGTGACCTACGGCGATTTCACTCCCGGATCAACGACCGATATGATTGATCCGAATCTGAAGGCTGCTTCCGGGTATAATGCTGAGTTTGGTTTTCGTGGCACACACAAAAGTTGGCTGAACTTCGATGCGGGGCTCTTCTATCTGCTTTACGATAATCGTATTGGAACCGTATTGCGCGATGGTGTGAATTTCAGAACCAATATCGGAACCAGCGAAAGCAAAGGAGCAGAAGTGTTTGTGGAGTTTGATCCGATCAAAATGCTTGTTGCACAACCACGATGGGGAGCGGTTAGTTTTTTTGCATCCGGAACAATCATGGATGCGCGTTACGTGCGTTGGGACAACCCTGCCATTGCCATGGATGCCTCAACTTCTATTGAAAGCAAACGAGTAGAATATGCTCCGCAGCAAACTTGGCGTGCGGGATTCACCTACAAGGTAGCAGGTTTCTCGGCCTCTGCCCAATGGAGCTTTGTGGATGCCGTTTTCACCGATGCTGCGAACGCGGAATTGCCTGCATCCAATGCGCAAGCAGGAAGAATCGATTCGTATAATCTGTGGGATATCTCATTGAAATATGAAATCAACAAGTCATTTTTTCTGCAAGCTGCCATCAACAATGTTCTCGATACGCGCTATGCTACCCGTCGCTCGGGTGGTTATCCGGGTCCGGGCTTATTGCCTGGTACCGGTCGCACGATGACCTTGACGCTCGGAATGAATTTATAAGCGATTGATTTTTCAAGAGTGGAATCAGTTTTGTGATATATTGCTCTATCTAATTTGCTTGATCATGAGACTGTTTCTATGTTTACTATGCGTTTGTTCTATCACATCAAATGCACAGGTTGTCGAGTTTTGGTCTGAAAACTTTGGCTCCGGTTGCAATACCGGAACTCTTGCAAGTGATTACTTCTCCTTTACGAATGGCCCCTGGACGATTACTGAAACAGGCACCAACGCCAACGTAGCGAATACCTGGTTCGTCTCTGCTGCTGAAAACGGCAACGCTGCAGGCCAATGTGGTTCGGGTTGCGGAAGTGACCCTTCGTTACATGTTGGTGCTTTCAATTCATTCTTAGGTACCGATTTGGGAGCATCCTATTTTGAGGGTTTGGATGGATTTTGCGGTCTATTAGGTTGCGGTGCGACGGATAAACGAATCGAATCGGGTAACATCGACTGTTCCATATTTATCAATAACACGATCTCATTCAATTATATCGAAGGAGGAAACACGCTCGACAATGCCACTTTCTGGTATTTCGATGGAAACGAATGGTCAATGATTCAAGATCTGCCGAAGACACAAACGTGCCCGAATGGTCAAGGAGAATGGACTGAAGTAACGATAACGCTTCCAATAAGCGCGAACAACAATCCAAACGTACGATTTGGGTTTCGCTGGCAAAACAACGACGACGGCGATGCTACAGATCCGAGTTTTGCTGTTGACGATATTGGAATTTCAGGTGAATACGGCGAAGACGCAATTCCGCCTTCCATCACATGCCCAAGCGACGTTGTAGTTTACTCCGAAGATTACTGTTATTTCATGGGTGACTTTGAAAGTTTATCTGTGGTGGACGATAACCTGGATCTATTCCCTTCCATTGTGCAATCGCCTCCCGTGGAAACACTCATTTCTCCCGGTGACCATTTGGTTATCGTTACTGCAACGGATTACTCGGGAAACAGCAATTCATGCACGTTTAACCTTACGCTTATTGACGATGACGCTCCGGTTATTGAATGTCCTGCGCCAATTGTAATAGAAGCACCTTTCGGCTCAACCTCTGCCGAGGTGAGCATTCCTGACCCCGTGGCAACAGATAATTGCGGAAATCTTCAGCTCACCAACAGCTACAGTAACATTGGTCCCATATCCGGACTTTTTCCAATCGGAGCTACACAGGTAGTCTATCTGGCTTCTGATGCAGGGGGAAATTTTGCAGAATGTGTTGTGACGGTGACTGTAGAAGTTGCGCCGCAAGATTGTTGTTTAGCTGATTTGAATTGCGATGGAGCTATTAGTGTGGCCGACCTGCTCATTCTCATCAGCCAATTTGGATGCATTGGGACTCAATGCTACGCAGATTTGGATAATGACGATGTAGTTGGCGTGAGTGACTTGCAGCTATTCAATACATTGTACGGCACAGTTTGTCCGCAATGATATTCCCATAATTCTTACATTTGCGCGAATTTATTACCGATAAATTCTCCTCTCATGTCCTATTTTGATGTAAAGTTTGTGGGTGAAGGTCTAACCTACGACGATGTGCTTCTCGTTCCTGCTTACTCAGAAGTGCTTCCTCGCGAAGTAGTGGTTAAGTCACGTTTTTCGCGCAACATAGAACTTAATGCACCGATTGTTTCCGCAGCGATGGATACCGTTACGGAGTCAGACATGGCCATTGCTATGGCTCGTGAAGGTGGAATCGGCGTTATTCACAAGAACATGAGTATCGAGGCTCAGGCGGCCTTGGTGCGTAAAGTAAAACGTTCGGAAAGCGGTATGATACTCGATCCTGTTACGCTCGATGAGCAAGCAGTCGTGTCGGACGCGTTGAAGCTGATGGCTGAGCATAAAATTGGCGGAATTCCGGTTGTAAACGCAGATGGTAAACTCACCGGTATTGTCACCAATCGTGATTTGCGTTTTGAGAAGGACATGGCAAAGCCGATTGCCGAGGTTATGACCAAACAAGGTCTCATTACTACCGATAAACCCAACGATCTATCATCTGCGGAAGCTATTCTTCAGCAAAGCAAAATTGAAAAACTTCCCGTGGTAGATGCCGCTGGAAAACTAATTGGGCTCATCACATATAAGGATATTCTCAAGCTAAAGAAATACCCGAATTCATGCAAGGATAAACTGGGTCGACTGCGTGTGGCGGCTGCCGTAGGTGTCACCGCTGACACACTTCAACGAGCTGAGGCATTGGTGAAGGCCGGTGTTGATGCCATCATTATCGATACAGCGCACGGTCATTCGAAGGGTGTAATTTCCATGTTGCGAGAAGTCAAGAAGTCATTCGGCGATCGCGTAGATGTGATTGTAGGCAATATCGCTACGGTTGAAGCGGCCAATGATCTGGTGGCAGCCGGTGCTGACGCCGTAAAGGTGGGTATAGGTCCGGGTTCAATATGCACCACCCGCGTAATTGCAGGGGTGGGTGTTCCGCAGTTAACGGCTGTAATGGACGTTGCACATGGTATTTCCGACAAGTCGGTACCTGTCATCGCTGACGGTGGTATCCGATTTACCGGTGATATTGTGAAGGCTTTGGCAGGTGGAGCGTCATCTGTTATGGTGGGCTCGATGCTGGCAGGAACTGAAGAAAGCCCCGGCGATACAATCATCTATGAAGGCCGCCGATTTAAATCTTACCGGGGAATGGGTTCCGTAGAAGCGATGCAGCAGGGATCGAAGGATCGCTATTTTCAGGATGCTGAAGATGATATCAAGAAGTTGGTTCCCGAAGGAATCTCCGGACGAGTTCCCTACAAAGGCACTGTTCAGGAAATCATGTATCAAATAGTGGGAGGGTTGCGCGCAGGTATGGGCTATTGCGGTGCGTCACACTTGGATTCGCTTAGAAATGCCAAGTTTATCCGAATCACCAGCGCCGGTGTCAAGGAAAGCCACCCGCACGACGTTTTCATTAGCCGGGAAGCACCCAATTACAGTCTGAAATAATGGTTTGGGAGTCTTCCGCTTAACTCACTTTCACAACCTTGTGACTGGTGGTTTTCACCCAACGGAGTCTTACATTTGCCCCCGTTCCGAGAATGGGGCGACTAAACTCATTTATTCAATTAACCCGATTATGAAGGTGAAATCATTTGCTTTTCTCATCGCATTCTTTTTTAGTGCCTTTGCTTTTGCACAAGACAAAAATGCTGCAGTACTTACCGTTGATGGTGAGCCAACAAGTTTGGAAGAATTTGAGAATATCTTTCGAAAAAACAACCGCGATTCTGTAATCACAGCGCAGTCGCTCGATGAGTACATGGAGTTGTTCATCAACTTCAAGCTAAAGGTGAAGGAGGCCAAAGAGGCCGGCTTGGATACGGTTAAGAAATTTAAGACAGAGTTGGACGGATATCGCGCGCAATTGGCTCGCCCTTATCTCACCGATTCTGAAAAGCTCAATGATTTGGTGAAAGAGGCCTATGAAAACTACCAGAAGGAAGTTCATGCCGCGCACATTTTGATAAAAGTCGATGCCAGTGCATCACCTGCCGATACGGCAAAAGCGTATGCGAAAATTCTGGCTATTCGTGAGCGCATCATGAAGGGTGAGGAATTCAAGACCTTGGCAAAAGCAACCAGTGAAGACCCCAGCGCGAAGGAAAATGCAGGTGATTTGGGATATTTCACGGCGTTTCAAATGGTATATCCTTTCGAAAAGGCGGCCTATGAAACTCCCGTTGGACAGGTTTCAAATCCAATTCGCACTCGATATGGCTATCATTTGATTTACGTGTATGATAAGCGAGCCGCTCGCGGTGAAATCCACGTAGCACACATCGTGGTGAAACCGAAATCAGAGCAGAACAGTGAGGCCAACGCTGAAACGAAGATCCAAGAGATCTATCAGAAATTGGTTTCCGGCGAATCCACCTTCGAGGAATTGGCTAGCAAATTCAGTGATGATCCAACTTCAGCAAAAAAGGGTGGTGAGCTTCCTTGGTTCGGTACAGGAAAAATGGTGCTTGAATTTGAAGACGCCGCTTTTTCTCTCAAAAACAATGGCGACTATTCTGCTCCATTCAAAACTGCCTTCGGTTGGCACATTGTGAAGCGCCTGGAGTTTAGACCGCTTGCTTCCTTCGAGTCAATGGAAAAGGAAATCAAGAGCAAGGTTTCCAAAGATAGCCGTGCCGAGCAAACCAAGAAGTCGTTTATCGAAAAGCTGAAGGTAGAATATGGCTATACCATCGAAGAAGCCGAATTGGCAAAGATGGTTGAGAAGGCAGATTCCAACGCGTTCGAAGGCAAACTCTACATCGGTAAGAAGTCCATGCAAAAACCGCTTATTCGAATGAACGGGTTAACCATTTCCGTTAGCGAATTCAATGACTACATGAGAACCAAGGGCCGCTCAAAAGCCACGATGAGTCCGGGCGATTACATACGTGCATCGGCAGCCAAAATGGGTGAAGACAAATTGCTCCAATTGGAAGATGCCAAACTCGAAGAGAAGTATACACCTTTCCGACTTCTTATGAAGGAATACCGAGAAGGTATTCTTCTATTCGAAATGACCGACCAAATGGTTTGGTCGAAAGCAGTGAAAGACACGGCAGGATTGGCTGCTTTTTATGATGCCAATAAACAGAAATTCATGTGGCCCGAACGAGCATCGGTTGTT
>JBILCQ010000099.1:0-7824 GCA_044353065.1 Flavobacteriales bacterium
AGTACCCTTCTTACCCTGAAGCATGATGTTGTTCACGAACTTGGTAACCAAGGTTTCGTTGAACTTCGGATCAGGGAGTACTGCAATTTTTTTGGCCTTTCTTCTTCTCATTGTATTGGGCTATATCTCTTGTATTACCTTATTTCTTTTTAGCAGGAGCTGCTGCACCTGGTTTTGGACGCTTCGTACCGTACTTCGAGCGACGCTGGTTACGGCCATTTACACCGGCCGTATCAAGTGCACCACGAACGATGTGATAACGTACACCCGGAAGATCCTTCACACGACCACCGCGAACGAGCACGATTGAGTGCTCCTGCAGGTTGTGCCCTTCACCACCGATGTAGGCGATAACTTCGAACTTGTTGGTCAAACGAACCTTGGCCACCTTGCGAAGAGCCGAGTTCGGCTTCTTAGGAGTGGTGGTATAAACCTTGGTGCAAACTCCGCGACGCTGTGGACATGAGTCGAGCGCTACAGACTTGCTGCGGTATGTCTTAGGGGTACGTCCCTTTTTGATTAGTTGCTGTACGGTTGGCATCTTTTCTCTAAATTGCTTTTTTTCACCGATTTCGATAGAACTCACGTCTCCGAAAATTCGGGCGGCAAATGTACGATTTAGTTCCGTCCGTGCAAGAAGTCCTGAAAGATTTGTGAAAAATAATTTCTATTCGCTTGTAAGTTGCTGTTTTTCAGCGATATAAAAATGAGTCGGAAACGGGATTTTTTTAGCTTCTGACATGAAATTCTCTATTTCTTACCAAAATCGATCTGAAAACATCTCGCAGACCAAGGAAAATTTCCAATGAAAATTGGATGGAAAAAAGTAGCTTTTAGTACAGATTTTTCGTGTCCTTATCCCAAATGCTTTTAATCAATTTCCCGACCTTAATTCGAACACGTAATAGACCAACAGGTGCTTCATAAACATCGCGAATTTCGGGCGATGTAAACAGCATGTAACGGTATCCCACACCTGCTCCGATACTACACCAATAGTTCAAATTGTAATATCCCAAGGTTGAAAATTCCAAAACACGGGGCCGCTGCTCAGGCAGGGTCTCCGTAAAATCGCTGCCCGAACGCTTAATATCTCCAGTAATGCTAGCACGACCATAATGACATGTAATCGACCACTCAAGCTTTCGACTGAAATACATCACTCGCTCATAATAAATACTTCGATATGACATCCTGATTTTAGCCCATGTTATGGATGGATCTATTTCGGTTAAGGAATTTAGCTCAACGCCATCGCCCAAGCCATACAATCCAAAACCAATGCGATGGACCCTTCTTACTTCCAATCCCAAACGAAATCCCCCGATTCTGGAGCGCTGCGCTCCAATCAGCGTTTGCCTGGCATCAAGCGAAAAATCCAACTTAAATTTCTTGTAGGCAGGTCCGAGCTCTCGTTTCCCCGTAATAATCCATACTGTATCCGGGTGTATTTCTCTCGATGATTGAAGATTTGCAAAATACTGCGCCTCTGAGTGTATTGTCAGTATACAGAAAACCAAGGTCAGGACAAACTTCATCGGGGGGCAAAAGTACTCACAAGTGTTTCATCGGTAAATGAAAATGGCCACCGAAGTGACCATTCTCAATTTCGCCAGTTAATCAGTATGACAAAAATGAGTAGTTCTTGCCATAATACAAATGCTGCTCCGTGAAGTTTGTCGGATAAGTAACCTTCACATCAGTAATTTTCCCGTCTGCATCAGTTACAGGCTCAAGAACCGGATTTACCATTGCGTTAAAAGGAGCAATGTTGAATCTTGCTGCTCGATCAATGACCTGTTTACGCAAGGCCTGATCAACCTTCTTTCCGTAATTATCAGCCAATGCAGCAGCTGCATTGAAATCGCCTACGCTTGTGATTCGTTGCACTTCCTTCAGCAACTCACCCACGTTTGATCGCATTTTGTCGTAGTCTTTAATATCAATAAACGTCTTTCCATCACGGATGAGCAGTTCGACACTGCCATCAGACTTTCCCTTCTCAATGAGCCAATTGCTGATCCAAGCTCGATTGCGCATGTGCGCTTCTTCAAGGTCTTTCCCCTCGCCTACACGACGCAATTGAACCAATAATCCATTTCGGAGATACCCATCATATTCTGCTTTACCGACCTCTAGACTTGGCATGAGGCCCCACTCCACCAACTTCGGATCCATGATGAAATAAAGCGCTACCAAATCCGCTCTTCCTTCTTCAATGGTGCTTGCATAATTCTTAAGCGTTTCGCGCGGCTGGCCTACTCCATCATTGATTTTACCGCTGGCATGCCCAATAACCTCGTGCATGGCCGTATGAAGTTTTCCTGCTATGCCGCCGAACTCCTTCGCCAAACGAATCTCTTCTTCATCGTTGGCAAACTCGCTCAACAAACTTGCCCCGCTTGCCTTTTCATACGTATCTTCAATATTGCCCAAACTCACACTCTTACTGCCGTATTTCGCACGAATCCAGTTGGCATTGGGCAAGTTAACTCCAATCGGTGTTTGTGGTGATGCATCGCCGCTTTCTCCGGCTACATTGACGATGTTGTATGTGATACCTACAACCTTTTCCTTCTTGTGCTCTTTGGCTGTTGAACTATTGTCTTCAAACCACTGCGCGTTGTCCATCATCACCTTCATTCGCTGCGATGCCTCGAAATCCTTGATCTCGACAATACTCTCATAACTGCCGCGCATTCCGAGCGGATCGTTGTAGGTCTCTACAAACCCCTGAATAAAATCAATATCGCCTTCTGTCGCTTGTGTCCAGGTGATGTTGAAATTCGCCCATTGCATTAAATCGCCCGTGAGATAATATTGACGGAGCAAGCGAAGCGCGGCTGCCTGCTTATCATTTTCAGCCACCTTCTCTGCTTTCTCAAGCCAATAGACAACTTTTTCAAGAGCTTCCGAATAAACACCGCCTACCTTCCAGGGCTTTTCGATAATCCTTCCATTTTCCTTCACCAGCTTGCTGTTCAGGCCATACTCCATCGGTGCACGATCGCCCGGCTTGCGCATGGCACCGTAGAATGAATCAACCTCCGCTGTTGAAACACCTTCATAAAAGTTGACAGCTGAATTCGCAATTAAGTCCTTGCTAACGTCACTTTCCACCTTCATGGCCATGAAATCCTTATCGAACAAAATTCGATTCACTTCATCACTGACAACAGTTTGAGTAGCTTGACAAACTTCCTTGAAATACTCGGCACTGAAACCGGGCAAAAGCTTCGCACTGTTGTAATGATGATGAATACCCGTATGAGCCCAGAATTGCTTCAAATACAATTCAAGCTGCTTCCAATTCTCCGTGCTCTTATCGCCTTTGTACTCAGTGTAAATTTTCTCCAGCGCATGACGAACGGGAATATTATACTTGCAGTTCTGATCGAACATGATATCACGACCTGCCAGGCCTGCCTCATAGAGATAATACACAAGCTCCTTCTGCTTCAGCGACAAACTATCCCACTGTGGAATATAATAATGGAGAACTCTCAAATCGGCAAACTGCTCGCTTTGATAGAGCTTTCCATCGACCTCTATTCTTTGCTCAACTTGAGACTCAGGTTTTACTTCTGCTGTTTTAGGTGCTTGCTCTCCGCAAGAGAACATGATTACCGGTAAGGCGGCCAACAGGCCGTAGGATAAAAAACGCATAGGATTTCTTTTTGATTATGGTCAGCGAATATAGGCCTGAAACTTTTCGGGCAAAATTTCAAAACTAACCTCTTCCCGCAATGGCAGATGCAAAATTTGCCCAGCTCATATTCTCAGTTGCCTTCACCACATTTGAGCGGTCTACGGGCTCATTCAAAAAGCGCATCATGATGCGGGCCATGTCATTCGTGTCTTCCGCCGAAGCGAGATATCCATTGAACCCATCTTCAATCGTTTCCGGGAAATGCCCCACGCGTGTAGCAAGAATAGGAAGTTGGAAGTTATAGCTGAGCGACTCTATGCCGCTCGGAGTGGCAGTCCGGTAAAACAAAACAGCGGCATCTGACACCTGAAAGAAAACCGGCAACTCCTCATTTCCGATAAACCGATTAAACACCACACACTGTTTTTCAATACCTAGTTCCTTGATTCGATCGAGGGGTGCGTATTCGCGCTCGTCATCCGATTGCTGCAGCACTACTTTTTTAGCTAAACCAAACAAGAATTGCTTGATTCGTGTTGACCACTTTGTATTGTCGAGCGTATGCCAAAAGCTTTCGCCACAAATGAGAAATGAAACGTCGTTGCGTTGCTTACAAACCTTGGCAAAAGCTTCAATTGCCATATCGAGCCCCTTGTATTTCCGAATAAAACCAAAAAACAAGAAAACGTGTTTGTTCAAACCGAGTTTCTTTTTCTCCGCTTCGATATCGAGGTTGGCAATTGGTCGGTATAAATCATATACAGGATGAAACAACTGCACTACTTGAATCTCATCAGAAACAGATGAATCCAATTGCTTGACAATTTTCCAGGGCTTATTGGGAAAAAGCTCCTGTAATTCTCGTAATGTCTGTCCTGCGTGAACCACAAAAGAACTGGCTTGACTCAGGGCTCGTCGGGTGAGCATACGATCGATGAAACTATGTTCCTTTTGAATTACAAAGTGAACATCGAATACAACATGAACGCCTGCCTTTCGCAGCGCTTTGGCCATGGAAGCCATGGGTAAACCCTGAAGGGCTATGCTCCATTGAAAAACGACCATTTCCGGTTTACGGGAGAGCATGTATTGAACAGTACTTCTCCACGAAAGAGGATTATTGTAGTTGGTGAGGTAGGTAACCTGAACCTTGCTATCCTTGAGCAAATCGACCTTGCTCTGTAAATCACGAAACTGTCTCGGAATGATTCCGGGATACTGCTGCGTCCACGAAACAATTTCTACATCGACTCCCGATATTTTCTCGAATGCCAGCGCAAGCGATGTGTTGAAATTTTGAATACCGCCCTTGAACATGGGGCCGGGACCAAAACAAATTATCTTATTGCGGGGTTCCGACATGATCATTTATCCTTGGTTTCGCAAAGCAGCATCATACACGCGTCGCATTCCTTCTTCAATCGAAATTTTAGCTTTCCATCCCAGACGCTGCTCAACAAAAGACATGTCACAGTAACGTGAATGCACGCCCACCGGCTTATCGAGCAAAGGCTTAATCGTTGGTTCGTAGCCCGCAAATTTGCAGAACACTCGAATAATTTCGTTGAATGAGGTGAGTCGCCCCATTCCAATGTTAATCGCTGTTCCATCATGAATGTGATCCATAGCGAGTAAGATGCAATCGATCACATCTTGAATATGCACGAAATCGCGTCCTTGATTGCCACTTCCCCAAACTTCAAAGGGGTCCTCCATTTTAGCTGCTCGAGCGGCAATGGCCGGCACCGGATAGGATAAATCCTGGTCTTCGCCATAACCACTAAACGGACGAATACACGTCACCTTCAAACCATAATGCGAAGCGGCAATCTTAGCGAGGTATTCTCCGGTGAGCTTGCTCCAGCCGTAGGTCATGTCGGGCTCACCCATTTTCTTGAAATCGATATCGGACTCCTTCAACGCAATGGCGCCATCTACTGTTTGCAAGTCGACAGGATAAGCAGCGGAAGAGCTTGGATAAAGCATACGATCGGGTAAGTATCGGCATGCCCAATAAAACATGTGTGCATCAATGGCCAAATCGAGTGCAACGGCCATGGGATCACCGTCGATTTTACTTCTTCCACCCACAATAGCGGCAAAATGAAACACATCGTTGATACGATTCACTTCGAAATTATATCGCGTTTTGAAATAATCGCTGTCGGCAGCAAAACCAAGCATTACATGAAGAACATCCGCTTTGATGAACAACAGACGATTGTCGTAGACAACATACCCTTCGCCTTCGGCTGTTCGCGCTGCATTCAGCCATGTATCAGGATGTGTTCCTACCGAAAGATCATCGATGAAAATGATTTGCGCATCGGTAGTCGACTGCAGACGCTTCACCATATTCCTTCCCACGAAGCCACAACCGCCGGTAATGAGATGAGTTTTGCGATTCATTGGGCAAATATAGGATTGTAGGATAATAGGATTGCAGGATTGCAGGATTGCAGGGCGAGTATCGCATTATCCTGCTGCTCAAGGAAAAGGCATCTGTGCTATTATCCTACAATCCTATTATCCTACAATCCTATTATCCTACATTCCTTAAAAGCGTAGCTTTGCCTCATGCCTTTCTCTCTCATCGACACCCACACCCACCTCTACCTCGACGCTTTCAACGATGACCGGGATGCGATGATGCGGCGGGCGCTGGAGGCAGGTGTTACACAGTTGCTACTGCCCAACATCGACCTCGCGAGTGTGGACGGAATGCATTCGCTTTGCGATGCCTACCCTAGCGTTTGCTTCCCCATGATGGGACTTCACCCATGCGATGTGAAGGAGGGATTTGAAGAGGTACTCAGCTCGATGCGTAACAAATTCAACGAACGAAACTATGTAGCTGTTGGTGAAATCGGCATTGACTTATACTGGGATAAGACCACTTTACCTATTCAAATAAAAGCATTCGAAACGCAGATAGAATGGGCTAAGGAATTAGAATTACCCATTGTCATTCACGCGCGTGATTCGTTCAATGAAATCTTCGAGGTAATGGACCGCTTCCATGATGATAGACTTCGTGGAGTGTTCCACTGTTTTACAGGCAACGAGGCACAAGCTCAAAAAATACTCAACTACGGCAACTTCCTAATGGGCATTGGAGGTGTGCTTACCTATGAAAAAAGCGGACTTGCAGAAGTAGTGAAAGATATACCATTAGAAAAAATAGTTCTTGAAACAGACTCACCTTTCCTTACTCCCAAGCCATACCGGGGCAAGCGAAACGAAAGTGCCTATGTGAAGTTCGTAGCCGTGAAATTGGCTGAAGTCAAGCAAACAGATCTTGCTTCGATTGCTCTCCAAACCAGTCAAAATGCAAGGAATATGTTTAATCTGCCAGAACCTTCATCAAATTAGAATCTCCCTTCTCATCTTTGGGCTATGAATTCGAAGCAAAATATTTTGCTGATTTACACCGGCGGAACCATTGGCATGATGGAAGACCCCGACACCGGAAGTCTTGTCCCCTTTGACTTTGCCCAATTACGCGTGCATGTGCCCGAGTTGAGACGATTCGATTGCAACATCGAAATCGTATCGTTTGATGACCCCATCGACTCATCAGATGTGGATATTGAGTCGTGGCAGCGAATGGCACACATGGTCGAAGTGAATTACAATCATTACGATGGATTCGTTATACTGCATGGAACAGACACCATGGCCTTCAGTGCATCGGCCTTGAGTTTCATGCTTCAAAACCTGGCAAAACCGGTCATATTTACTGGATCGCAATTGCCAATTGGACAAATTCGAACCGATGGTAAGGAGAACTTAATTACATCGATTGAAATTGCTTCGGCCACAGAAAACGGGCAGCCCATAATTCAAGAAGTGTGTGTTTTATTTCAGTCAAAACTCTTTAGAGGTAATCGCACGCATAAGTACAGCACGGAGAATTTTGACGCATTCGAAAGTGCCAACTTTCCGGCACTGGCGGAAATCGGCATTCACATTCACTATCGATCCGATTTACTGTTGCGACCAAGCGGGCAATTCACCATGCGCAAAGCTTTTGACGATCGCGTAGCCATATTGAAAATATTCCCCGGTATGTCGAAAATGCTCGCAGAAGGATTGCTCTCTATTGAAGGATTACGCGCCATTGTTCTCGAAACGTTTGGAGCCGGCAACGGCCCCACCGACTCTTGGTTTCTGGA
>JBILCQ010000100.1:0-7819 GCA_044353065.1 Flavobacteriales bacterium
GCGCTATTCAAATGTCAGTGTATATTTGCGCCCCGTTTGAACGGAATGGGAGCATAGCTCAGCTGGTTCAGAGCATCTGCCTTACAAGCAGAGGGTCACAGGTTCGAATCCTGTTGCTCCCACAAAAATCGCCTCATGGCGATTTTTTTTTGCCCATGCATCCCCTTTCCATCCAAATCCAGGAGCACACGTTTGAACTACATCCATTGAAAGCTATGTGGTGGAAGAAACACTCCGTGTTGATTTGTGCCGACGTGCATATTGGCAAAGGAGCTCACTTCAGAACCTCGGGCATACCTATTCCCAAGCGAGTAAATGATGCCAATCTTTGGAACCTGGTTGTGCTGATTGAGCATTATCAACCTGAGAAAGTTCTATTCCTTGGGGATTTATTCCACAGCAACATGAACCATGAGTGGGAAGAACTGCGTGATTGCCTGGCCCAATTTCCAACGACAAAAAAGCTGCTGGTGAAGGGAAACCATGAGATTGAAGCAAATCTCGAATATGAACGTATGGGCTTCGAAGTTCATGAAAGCCTTCGATTGGATGACGTAATTTTTATGCACGAACCTCCGATTGTGATTCCGCCAAATGCCTACACATTTTGCGGACATCTGCATCCGGCTGTTAGGATGAGCGGAAATGCTCAGCAAAGCTTGCGACTTCCATGCTACTGGATGGGAGAAAAAATAGGAGTAATTCCTGCTTTTGGTGAATTCACCGGCAGTCACACCATTCAACCCAAAAAAGGAGATCAGCTTTTCGTGATTGCAGACAACAGCGTAGTGAAAATTAGCTGATTAAAATTGAACCTCCTTGACCAACTTACCATTGCGCCAATGTTCTTCTCTGATTCGTTTGCCGGATTCAGAATAGTGGGTTGAAACACCATTTTCCTTTCCGTTGCTGTAGGTTTCGGTTGTTTTCAGCTTGCCATTCGCATGATAAAACTGCCACAAGCCATGCTCGATATTCCGTTTATAGTTTCCCGACCAGTTCATCTTCCCATCGGAATAAAACACCTCTTCCTTTAACAGATAACCTGTCTCTTTATCGAAGTAAAGGACAACATGCTCTTTACCATTGGGATGTTTTCGCATCACCCTTCGTTCCGTTGGTATATCCTGAAATGCACTCGACGCAATCAGGGTCACTGCAAGCAGAAAATTAAAAAAGTGTTTCATAAAAGTACCTTTTCAACGACGGAATTCGTAAATGGTTACCAAGGAGATATTCCTACTGTGAAACTACCTGATAAACTTAAATCGCCCGGGAGGAGCACGCCCGGCGATTCCAATTGATTCAGCGTTAACTGAAAACTGACCGACTCAGTTCCACCGGTTACAGGTGCTGCCCCTACTTGAACAGATCCACTTACCGGTTCATACATGCGCAATACATCCGTTGGGTCATTTGGATTATACTCATCGGCGTGAGCCGCAAAGTCTCCGATATCATGACTTGTCAAAACGAATCCGCCTCCATTACCAATGTCATCTATTTCAATCCATACACTTAGACCATGGGGACCATACTCGCCTTCAGGGAGAACATCGGATGTAATATGATAGCGTCGCGAGCGTGCATTGGTGGAATCTGTCAGAATGTAAGTAGTGCCCAACAAGGGGTACTCTGCTCCCTGCCATGTCAAACTCCCGCAAGCACACTCGTAGGGAGTAGCGATGTAATCGGGCGTCTTTTTACAAGAAACTAGACTAATTACAGCGGAAACGAATGCGAATGAGTATAGAAGAAATTTCATAACAGGTGAATAATAGTCGAAATTAAGAAAATTGTTCCTTCCAAACGTGCGTGGCTTACAAGTTAGCTTGCTGAAGAATTCAAATAAATATGGAGTTCCTTCAGGTATGCAATCAGTTTTCCTATGGATTCATTGGCTTTTTCGGCATTACCCTCTACGGCAGCGCGTTCTGCACTGTAGGCAATTTGATAGCCCTGCTTGAATTGCAAGCTCGACAATGAACCGGCCTGATAGTGCGCTCTCTCTTCCATTAATTTGAAATCACGCTCCTCTATGGATTGCTCCAATGCCGCAATTTCATCTGGCAAACGCTCTCTAAAAATCTTCACAATCTTCTCAGCGTAAGTAGCACTTATTTTCTGTTCCAAACCGGATATGATAGCTCCAAAATCATCTTCCACCCAACGAATACTTGCTTTTGGAGACGGTTTGAATTTCGCGAGCACACTAATTAAACCTTCTTCCGAATAGGGTTTGGATATGTAATCGTTCATACCCGCCTCTTTGCATTTCATGCGCTCACTAATCATCGCATGAGCAGAACATGCCACGATGGGTGTGTTTATCTTGAGTTCATTGCGTAACGAAAGTGTCGTTGAAATGCCATCCATAATAGGCATCTGAATATCCATCAAAATCGCATCATAACTCCTTTGTTTCAGCATACTCAACGCGATTTTACCATTACCAGCTATGTCCACTTTTGCCTTTTGTTTCAACAAATAAGTTTCAGCCAGAATTTGGTTGTGCTCATTATCTTCAACCAATAGAATTGCCATATCCAACAAGCGATCTGTTCCAAGTCCGCGAATTGGTTGGTCGAGCTGTTGCACTTCATCGCCGGATGCAATCGGATAATCAATCGTAAAACTGAACGTTGACCCAACACCTGGCTCGCTGTCTACATGTAAACTTCCATGGTGCAAATCAATAAGTGATCTCACAATATTTAAACCCAAACCTGTTCCCCCGTAAATACGCGTAGTAAAGCTCTCCGCCTGGGTGAAGCGCTCAAAAATCAGGTCTAGTTTATCTTTATTAATACCTATACCCGTATCCTTTACTTCAAAACTAACCGAGACAACATGATCCGATCTTTTCAATTCCATAATGCGAAGTTCAATGCTGCCATGATCCGTAAACTTGATCGCATTCGAAATTAAGTTCAACAAAATCTGCGATAAACGATTCTCATCGCCAATCAAAACCTCCGGAATTTCTTGATCAAAACTGAAGAGCAATTTCACTCCCTTTGATTTTGCCTTTGCTGCATACATCTGCACGACCTGCTTAGCTAAAGCCTCCATTCGAAATGGTTCGTGCTCCAAATCGAGTTTTCCATTCTCAAGCTTAGAAATATCCAAAATGTCGTTTATCAGAACGCTAAGCTTCTTGGATGCATTATCGATAAAATCAACATTCTTACGCTGCTCTTCCGTGAGCATAGTTTGTTTAAGAATATCATTGAAGCCAATGATAGCATTGAGTGGTGTTCGGATTTCATGGCTCATGTTGGCTAGAAAGACATCTTTCGCCTTTGACTTTTCGGCTTCTACCTGACTATCCAATAAGTTTCGCTCCATGACTTTTTTATCCGTAACATCTTGAGCCGCGGCGTATACTCGTTGCGATTCTTCGTCGAAAGTAGCTGTCCAATTGAGCGTAATAAATTCCCCCGACGCCTTGCGGAAACGATTCTCGAAATTCCGCGAAGTGCCCCCACGTAAAACAAAGTCGAATTCATCCATCGTTCGTTTCACGTCATCCGGATGTATGAATTGAATAAAAGGAACCGCGCGCAATTCCTCGACTGAATATCCCAATGCAGCAATAAATGATTGGCTATTTCGCAAGAAGAAGCCATCTTTCGAGCTTATGCAGAATAAATCAACCGCAAGACTGAAGAATCGCTGTACCTCTTCCTCCTGTCGCTTGCGCGCTGTAATATCCTGGGTGGTACCCTGAATACTCACTACCTCATTTTTTTCATCCAACACAGGACTGCCGTTTACAAGAACAACCTTCGTTTTACCATCCGGAAAAACCAATCGTTCCTCAAACGTAAAATCAGTCCTTTCTCGAATAGAAGCAGCTACCAACGAATCATTTCTTTGAACATCATCCGGATGCAACCTTTCGCAATAAGACTTGTAGTTCAGGATTCTGCCGTCCTTTGGAATTTCATAAATTTCATAGAGCTCCTCTGACCATTGCACCTCATTTGTTTTCAAATCATACTCCCAACTTCCCAATTTGGCGATGGACTGTGCTTTGAGGAGTTTACGATAGATCTGTTTGTTCTCCTCTTCCATGACGATGCGCTCCTGAAGCGTTCGCAGGGCAATAATCATAGTGCCACAGGTAGAAAGAAACGGCTTTAAAAAATCACGATCCATATCAGAATAGCCCTCCTTTTTATTGGCAAGACCCATCATTCCTATCAGATTATCATTACTATCTTTTATCGCCAAGCCCAAGTAGCAATTCAAAGGAGGGTGTCCATGGGGTATACCTCCCTTTCGAGGATCATTCTGCGGGTTGTTTGTAATTACGGATTCTCCAGTTTTCAACGTGTATCCGAATAAGGTTTCGTGGTTCGTGAACACCATACCTTTATCCTCGTACTTCTTGTATAATTCTCTCGTTTCGTCGTTCCAGGATATATCGGTAATGGCATAGGTTCTCAGTGCTTGTTTACCGTCATTCAAAAAAACCTCACCAATGAAGCCGTATTCACTGCCGGTGACTTTAAGAACATAATCGAGCATTTTCCGAAACAAATTTCTCTTGTTCTCTGGCGACTGAATGAAATCCTCGTTGATTTCCTGCAGCACCTTCAGCAATTGCTGTGAGGAGTTCAATTCGACAATTGACTTGCGTAAACGAATTAAATGAACAACCGTTTTCGCTAAGAAAGTAAGGGTGTTTGTTTGGCTCTCCGTAAGCTTAGATGGCTTGGTCCCCAATATGCATAAAACACCCACATTCACCCCTTCCTCAATCTGTAGTGGAACGCCGGCATAGTGACGCCACTTCGGATCACTCAATACAAGAGGATTGTTTTTGAACTCTTCAACTTCCAGCGTATCCTCAATTTCAAAAAGATGATTACCCGATATCGTGTATTGACAAAATGAATCGCTTCGTTTTACTTCTGTTCGGCTACCTCCCACTTGAGATTTAAACCATACACGGTCTTCATCCACAAAGGTGATAAACGCCGTTTTGGAATTGGTTAGAGCCGCTGCGGTGCGGGTGATATCGTCGTACAATTCATCCACCGGGGTATCCAAGATATCCAGAGAGCGCAGAACCTGCAATCTCCTATTTTCCATTTCCGGTGTAACGGAAAGCAGCATTTTCGATAATTCCATAGAGGTAGATAAATTGATGATGCGAGAAGCAATCGCTTCAGTGTATGCAAAACACATCGCAATATGCAATCAACTACGTGAGTTTGATCAAAACATAAGATGATAAGAGTCACACAGATTCTACCGACCGGAAAGAATCTCGCGGTTTTGAAGGGTCAACCGAATTTCTGTTCGGCGATTTATGGCGTGTTCAGGTTCTGTACATACAACACCATCCTTGCATTCATTCATGAGTTGCTCTTCACCAAGTCCGCGCGAATTAAGACGAAGCTCACTTATGCCCTTGGTGATGAGGTATTCCTTGGCTGCGGAAGCGCGACGTTGAGAAAGATCAAGATTAGATGCATCATCGCCTCGCGAATCGGTATGCGCAATCAGCTGGAGATTTACCTCCCTGTTACGTTCCATGATAATGGCAAGTTGATCTAATTGCGTGCGCGATTCCTCTGTTAACCCAGCGCTGTTGTATGCATAATACATCCGATTAATGACGAATAGATCGTGAGGTGAAATGAGAATCGTATCATTGAACTCGTTAACCAGTTCGATGGCTTCATCCTTCTTTAGCCGCGTGTATTCGAGCTCAGCGTTCAAGATAGGAATATCAATCTTTCGTCCCCGATCGGTGATGATGGCATGCTTTGCTTCCGATTGATCAGATAAACGCATGACGTAACGCAGTTGAGGATCGAGCTTCGTAAATCGAAATCTACCGGATTCATTGGTATAGGCTAACGCCACCGGTTCACCGGCCGAATTGAGAATGGTTATTGGTTCTCCGCGACCCATATCTCCGGGGCTCTGATGATAGAGCTGCCCTTCAAGACTCAGATTCAGCAGACTCTCGTCGGAAACACGAAGAGAACGAATGTCACTATACTGGAAGGGAAGCAGCTCAAGCATTGCCATTCCCTTTTCATCAAATCGAATTTCTGAAAGTCTATTGCCGAATTCATCCTTTAAAACTAACATGCATTCAGAGTTACCCGATTCCAAATAAAATGTGTAAGTCTGATTCAGACGCAAGTTGCGAATATCAATTGAACCCAACTCATTGCTTGCAACTTGTTGCACGACTTCACCGGAGCCATTTCGCACCAGCAACCGAGCTCCCGCCAATGCGATTCCTTGGCAATAGACGGATGCCTGCAGTTGATGCATTTCATCGGGCCGGGCTTGCCGTGTAATCAAAAACAAATCGGTTCCACCCTTCCCGCCAAAGCGATTAGATGTTAAGACCGCTTTCTCTTCACTTAAATGAAAAATACCCACATCATCAGCAGCGCTATTGATTGGCGCGCCCTCCGCTATGCTTGTTTTCCATTGATTTACACCAATAGCTCGCCTGATATCATAACCACCCCAAGTGTCCGCTGCATTTGTAGCGTAATAAATATCACCTTTATAAAAGGATGGACAAATTTCATTGGCCGCTGAATTGACGCCCAGCCCCAGGTTTATCGGCTGTGACCAACCTTCGTTCGTCTTTATCGAATACCAGATATCCATGCCACCTTGCCCGCCATTGCAGTTACTCGCGAAAACAAGCATATTGCATGACGACACATAAAACGGGTGTATAAAATCGGATAAGCGATCCACGAAATCGCACGCCACCGGCGACGCCCATCGCTCACCATCCCATCGACTCGAATAGAGTTTTACATGTGGGCCACGGGCATCACCAAAATTCCTCTGCGAAGCAAAGAAGGCCAGCGAATCTTCGGATGAAAAGCTAACCGGTCCAACACTTTGCCAGCGCTTGGGAAAAATGGATCTTGAATCAACCCATGACGAAAAATCCGCACCCCGAGTAAATGCAGAATAAGCTCCTACTTTTTCAAAATCAGCGGGAAGCACTCTTCGACCTTTCGATGCTGAAGATCTCGAAACGACTAACTCCCCATTAAATAAACCGCACGAATATTCAGATTTGTCCGTATTTAAATCGAATAGATGGCGAATGGTGAATTCTTCCTGCGCTCGCATGAATACAGACAGTTGTATGAGAATGGCACAAAAGGATAACCTGTGGAATATAGATTCCAAGCATAATCGGTGCGTTGAGCGTTTGAGCAGAAAATCGAAGTCCAAGAAATTACACTAGTTTACATTCAGAATTCCTTGGAAAAAGTAACATAAGAACTTATGAAGCTATCGCTGATGCGAAGCAAGTATCAACGCGTCACGGTGAATTGAATTTTGATAGGTGATGATGCGACTTAGCTGCGATTCGCCCATTGCTCGGCGACTTCTTCCAGCTCCGCATACCAGGAATCACCAAAACGGCGAACAAGAGGTTCACGCAGAAAACGATAAACAGGCACTTTCAAAGACTTACCGCATGCACATGCAGGTTCACAAACCTGCCACTTATGATAATTGACAGCAACGTATTCCGTGAGCTTGGCAAGACGAACCGGATATAAATGACAGGAAATGGGCTTTTTCCAATTGGTGACTCCTGCGTTGAAAGCTTGCTCCAAAGCACATTTTGCAATTCCCTTCTCATCAAAATTGACGAACACGCACTCGCCATGCTTACCAACCAATGAGGTTACAAACTCACCATCTTCATCAACGACATACGGTCCGTTTTCCTCCATGGCCTTGATGCCCTCCGAGCGAATGAATGGTTTGACAGCATCTAGATTTTCATCGATACGCAACAGTTCCTCTT
>JBILCQ010000101.1:0-7800 GCA_044353065.1 Flavobacteriales bacterium
ACTCTTCACCGAGGTTGAGGCATCTGCCGAAGCAGCAGGCACTACTTCCAATGGCTTTGTGCGTGCCGCCATGATACCGCGCATATTTGGGATGCGCTGCTCGGCCATTCCTTTGGCAGCGCTCACCACGAAAGGAGTGCTTACTTCAATTACTTCTTCTCCGCCGGCAACTTCTCGTTCAATCGTGGCTGTGTTGCCATTCATGTTGAGTTTGATGGCTAGACTAATGAAAGGAAGGTCGAGCAATTCGGCTACCATTCCCGGTACCACAGAACCGTTGTAGTTAATGGTTTCTTTACCGCAGAATAGGATGTCAAATCCTTTGCTAGCCGCATAGGAAGCAATTTGCTTAGCAACAAAAAGCGAGTCGCTTTCTGCCGCGTCGATGCGCACAGCATCATCGGCTCCAATAGCCAATGCTTTGCGGATGATGGGTTCATAGTCGGCACCGCCAACCGAGAGAATCGTTACTGTTCCTCCCAATGTTTCTTTAAGTTCAAGGGCTCGCACCAAGGCGTACCACTCGTCGTAGGGGTTCACAATGAATTGGACACCGTTTTCATCGAATTTGCTTCCACCATCGGTAAAAGCAATTTTGGAAGTAGTGTCGGGGGCTTTGCTAATGCAGACTAGAATCTTCATGACTTGTGTAAAAATTCGGGACGCGAAAATAGGGCGCAGCCGTCATATTTGCGTCATGGATAGAAAGACTCTTGTAAGCCACATTCGAAACCGCAAGTCTTGCCTGTGTGTTGGCCTTGATACCGATCCTTCGAAAATACCCGCCGGCATGGATGTGCTCAGCTTTAACAAAGCGATTATTGACGCCACGCGTGAGTATTGTGTGGCCTACAAACCCAACCTGGCTTTCTATGAAGTACTGGGAGCGAAGGGATGGGATATTCTCGCCGAAACAGCAGAGTACATCGGGAAGGAGCATTTTACAATTGCAGATGCCAAGCGTGGTGATATTGGCAATACATCGGGTTACTATGCCAAAACGTTTTTCGAAACGTATGGCTTTGATAGCGTTACAGTCGCTCCCTACATGGGGAAAGACTCGGTTGAACCATTTTTGGTTCATCCCGGAAAATGGGCGATTGTTCTCGCACTTACTTCCAATGCAGGAGCATTTGACTTTGAAACGCTCAATGCGGACGGCAAGCCTGTATACCAACATGTTCTCGAGAAGTGCTCATCCTGGGGGAATGCTGAAAACACGATGTATGTGGTTGGTGCCACAAGGGCTGAAATGCTTGCCGAGGTGCGCACGATTGTACCGAATCATTTTCTGCTTGTGCCGGGTGTTGGTGCACAGGGAGGAAGTTTAGAGGAGGTAATGAAGTATAGTGCGAATGATGAAATCGGTCTTCTTATCAATGCGTCGCGTAGCATTTTGTATGCCTCAGGTGGGGCGGACTTTGCATCAGCAGCGGCATCGGAGGCACGGAGCATGCAGCAGGCGATGGCGGCGTTTATTTCTTAAAGTCCCACGATTGAAATCGTGGGCGGAACCCGTTTCGGGTAAGGTTATGCGCTGACGTGGTTTTGTAGCTTGATTTTCATCCACTGGCTGAGTTTTTTTTCAGCTGTCATGTGAATTGCGAAAGCGACAAGGATGCTTGCCGGCAAGGCGATAAAAATTCCTGCCTGCCACAATGCAAGGTCATACTTCCACATGCAATATGGAATAATGAGATTGATGCTTACATATTGGTGTGTGAGGTAGAGTGGGTAGGATATTTTGCCCAGAAAAAGGGTTATTGGATTGGAGATACGATTCAGCCGGCCCTGAGTGAATAGCAGGAAGATTCCGAAGAAAAGAGATAAGACAATCAAATACTCAGTTTGACTCATGTGTTTGCAGGCCCGCCAGGTGTGCGGAAACAGGGCCATTTGTGCAATGAATGCGATGGCGATGGCAACCGCGAAGATTCGATTGCTCCACTTATCTGTATACTTCCCGTAAAATGCTATGCCTGCGAAAAAAAGTGGGAAATGATAGAGTAGTGGAACTTTCATGAAAATCTCTTTCAGCCATCCAATTTTATCTACGTAAAAGGCCGACACCAGAAGAACCGAGCACAGCGTAATTCCAATAGCGAATATGTGATTCAGTTTTCGGAGGAAAAGGATCAGTCCCATAAGAATGTAGAAGAGCATCTCCACATTCATAGTCCAATAAGGTCCTTCTAAATCGGGAACTCCCAGGTAATATTGAAACATGGTCAGATTGCCGCCGAGGGTTTCCCATGGATTTTCAAGCGGATACTTCTGGGAATAATGAAAATGGATGCTGATGAGCGCAAAGGAAAACAACACACCCATCCAGTAGGCCGGATAGAGCCGACTGAATCGGTTGATGATAAAGGTGCGCAAGCTATCTGCCTTTTGTAGACTCATGAAAATAACAAAGCCACTTAGTATGAAGAACAGATCCACGCCCGTTGTACCAAATCGGAAGATGGATTCATAGTCCTCATGACCGAGTGAAAAATGAAACAATACAACTCCGATAGCTGCAATCCCACGCAATGCGTCGAGCGGTTGCAATCGAACTTGATTTTTCATCTCGGGCTTCATGCTTCGGTTGGGGTGCAAAGCTACATCTTTGATGACCTGCAATTACCTTTGCTGCATGAAACCAACCGCGACCAGGCCTGCCATTCTTGTTTTTCTCACAGCTACTGTTTTTTACCTGACGAATTTTTGGATAAGTGAAGGATTCAACGGTGGGGCGGATAGTATTACGCATTACCAAATCTCCAAGTATTCCTGGGTGCATGATTATTTGCTGATGGATCAATGGGGAAAACCGGTCTTTACGATTTTGTTTTCTCCGATTGCGCAGTTTGGCTTTAGCACAGTCGTCCTTGCCAATATCGGGCTCATTTTTCTGGGCGCATACTGGGCGTATGGAATTGCGCGTGATCTTCAATTGAAACGTCCTTGGTTAGTTGCTCTGATAACACTCTGGCTGCCCGTTGTAGCCGGCAATGGCATTTCAGCTCTCACTGAGATGATTTGTTCGTTGTTCCTGATTTTTTATATCCGAATGGCCCTGAAAGAGCGCTTTGTATTGGCCAGTATCGTTCTCGGATTTATGCCCTTCGCTCGTAGTGAAGGTTTTGTGATTGTAGCTCTTGTCATTCTATTTTATGCCTTTACCGCTCGCTGGCGTTACATGCCTTGGCTATTGGCCGGAAGTGTTGCATTCAATACCCTTGGTTATTTCATTACCGATAAGGCCTTGTGGATTTTTCAATCGAATCCGTATGTCAACACGACATTCGATATGTATGGGCATGGCACATTTTATCATTTCTTTCAATATGCAGTGCCGTTGTTTGGCATTGCTTACGTGTTTTGGTTGATACAGACCGTGCGGGAGGTGCCATTGGCATTGAAGATTTGGAATAGCCGAAACTGGAGTCTTCATGATCAGGTTTGGATATGGTTGATTACCGGTTCGGCTTGGGGATATTTCCTGGCGCATACTGTACTCTGGTGGCAGGGAATGTGGGCGTCCTTGGGCCTTGGACGTGTCATGTTTGTGATTGCCGTCCCCATTGCACTCATGTCGGTTAAAGCGGTGGAATGGCTATTAGAACGAATGGGAGCCGTGGCGGGGAGATTGGCTCTAACAAGTATCGTATTGTTGGTGATTGCAGGTCCGGGTGTGGTTCGTTTATTCTCGTTTCAGGAAATCATGATTCTACCGGCTCTTGGCGAAGAGGAGAAGCAGAATGCCATTGCTGCTGATTATCTGCAATCAAATTTTAAAGTCGCGGAAACCAAGTTTTTTACGGCACATCCGTATTTGAATTTGTTGCTCGATGTAGATCCGTTTGACACAAGAAAGATTGAAAACCTCGACAAAGTGGCCAATGCTGTTCCGGGTGATGTTATTGTTTGGGATGGACATTTCGGTCCGAACGAAATGAAATTACCTAAGGCACAATTGGAAGCTGATAGCTCTCTAAAGTTGTTGCATGTGATTGAACCGGAAACCTTGTTTTATACCTTGAATAATTATCTCTACGAGATACGTATCTATCAAAAGAAGTAAAGTCAATAGGTCACCACTATAGGAACTGATTACCTTTGCCCGCCCAAACCTCACCTCGATGAAGACTCTCTCCATAGTAATACCTGCTTACAACGAAGGAAAAACGATCCATCTTATTTTAGATAAGGTTAAAGCGGTAAACTTGATTGGTGGTTTACAGAAGGAAGTGATCATTGTAAATGATTGTTCCAAGGACGACACGGAAGAAGCAATCAAACGATATCAGGCCGCGAACCCGGAGCTGCACATACAGTATTTCAAGCATGAGGTGAATCAGGGCAAAGGTGCCGCCCTTCACACCGGTATTCGTATTGCGACCGGCGACATGGTCATCATTCAGGATGCGGACCTTGAATACGATCCGGAGGAATACAACATCCTGGTTAAACCAATTCTGGATGGTTTTGCCGACGTGGTATATGGAAGTCGTTTTATGGGTGGACGTCCGCACAGAATCTTGTTTTTCTGGCATACCATCGGAAACAAGTTCCTCACATTTCTCAGCAATGCGATGACGAATTTGAATCTGACCGATATGGAAACATGCTACAAGGTTTTCAAGCGAGAAACGATTCAAAGTTTGCCATTGCGTGAAAAGCGATTTGGCTTCGAACCGGAAGTAACCGCGCGTATTTCACGCATTCCGAAAATTAGAATTTATGAAGTGGGGATTTCGTATTACGGCCGAACCTATGAGGAAGGAAAGAAGATAGGTTGGAAGGATGGATTCAGGGCTATTTATTGTATTGTGAAGTATAATGTTTTTGGGAAATAGTGAATAGTAAATAGTAATATCGGAACTCACCACTTTACTAATCACTGCTTCATTACTTCACTATTTCACGACCTCGCTTGCTTCAACGAAAAGAACATCGCAAACACGCACCCCAGGACTAGTATAATATGAAGCAGTAGCATGGTCAATCAAGTATTGCCGGAGGTCACTTGTTTCCCTTTGGATAGATTGAAGCTTCCTTATATGCCGCCCAAAACAGAAACATTCGATATCGGTGATTTGCTTCTATTTGTTTTTTGAGCGTTGTTGGTTTCGTGTGTTAAGTAAATTCGTAACCGAGATTTATTTCGATTTCTCAACGCATTTTGGGTATGATATCAACCGGTCTAAAAAGCTTCCTCGTATTATTTCTGATGGTGCATGCTGTGTTAAACGCACAGCATACCATTTTGGAAAATTCTCCTGATGGTTGGAATTTGAAGGGATGTACTAAACAGAATGGCAGCGTTCGCATCAAGGGCGATGGCAAATATGAAGATCACAAGGCCAGTTTTAATTCAGAGACTTGCCTCGAGGAAATCGATCTGGTTTTTAATGTGGAGATTATTTCCTTGGATAGTAGTGGCGCTATTCAGTTTGCAATTGGCAAGCAATCGAAGAATGCAGGTACAATGGTTGAGTTTTGCAAAAGAGCCAATCGAAGTCAGTTGATTGTAAATAGAATGGATAATAAATCAATTGTCCAAGCAGCAAAGATTTTACTTCCTTTTCAGCTCAGAATAGCTGAAACGTACACGATTCGAATCGGTAAGCGAGTTCGAAATTTACAGATAGAAATAAATTCATCAGATTCATATTACTACAACGATTCTCTCAGTTATCCATCACCCTTTTTCGGTTTGATGTGGGGCACTCCTTTTATTGCTTGTAAGCAAGGAGAAATTAGGATTGATGAATTTGTTTTATCTACCCCCTGCAGCACCAAACCAAAATTGGCAGTTTGGGGAGATTCTTACATAGAGGGAAGTTCATTGTCGAGCCCTGATTATCGATATGTTGCGCTGATCGCCAAGTCTATTGGGGTTGATAATATTGTAATTATGGGACGTGGGGGCGAAACTTCCCGAACTTTAAGTAAGCGATTTGCGAAGGAACTCCTATGGTTTTCTGAAGCTCAATTTGGACTTTTAGCGGTGGGTGTTAATGACGATAACTTCGAAGTATGGAGGAAGGAGATTCTAAAGGATGTTGCCGAAATGCGCAAAAAGAACATAATCCCAATTCTTGCAACACTTTCACCCCGCTCAGACCGTTTTGAGTTTATTAAGCAGGCAAACGATTGGATCAGGAACACTTATCAGGGCGCATACATAGATGTAAGTAAAGCTATTGCAACTGATGATGTAAAATGGATACCCGGTATGTGTCTTAGCGACAGTATTCACTCATCTGTTGAGGGCCACCGGTCAATCTTCAATCGGGTGAAAATGGATGCGCCGTTTTTATTGAATTCCAAAAACTTATTTACGATTGACTACAAAAAGGAGAGGACTTCCGAGAAACTGCAAGCTCAGTTTAAATATTGTAATAGGAGGGATGAGTGGAATTTTTATGCCGGGGAAAACAAACGGATCATGGTTGATCCTGGCTCCGTTCTCTACATCAAAGATGTGGCATCAGGAAATGCTAATTCCTTCATAGATATTATTGCAATACCCACAAGGCCTGAGGAACCTGCTAATGATACTACCATTAACGAACCAGGAGTCTTTAATTGGGTTTTTAATCCGGATTTTAAATCTGTTTCGGATTATGAATTTTCGATCGATAATGGTAAAACGTGGAAGGGATGTACTAATAAGCCCATTCGAAATTCGCGTGTGGCCGGCGTTCACATTCGGGTTAAAGCCACGTCGCGAAACTTTAGGAGCGACGCCAAGTTTCTGACTAATTGATTTAAGGTTTATCGAAATACTTCACTACTAGGTTCGCGCGTGTTTTGAGTGTGAAAAAATACCAGTTATGCTCATGTTCTCGCGTGCTTCAACGAGTAGAACGTAACAAACGCGTATCCTAAGGCAAGCATAATGTGAAACGGAAGTAAACCGAAATCGCGCGAGCGAGGGGCAGCACCGCCATAGCATCCGTAGCTTTTTTGAAGGGTTGTTCCATCGGCGTTTTTGATTGAAGTACCGGCCAGACTTTGATCGTCTTTTGCCAGGATATTATGAATGTCGCCCTTGTTCATGAGAACTGTGTAGGGCTGATTAGCAGGAGAACCGTTGAAAAGCTCTGAGGTAGGTGTTACGGTGACAATCGTGCTGTCTTGAGTTGCCAGCAAGGAAACTTCTGTAATAGATTCACTCTTACTGGATGCATTAGGAACTGTGTATGCAGCCGCGAATGATGACGATGGACGAATCGATTGTGACTCTTCTGCGTCCGGTGTTTTCAAAATTTCCAGCGTTACATTTTCCCCACTCTCCCAATGCATCGTACCTACGAAGAATGAGTTTTCGCTTGGTGTGGCCACTGAATCAACCGGAAGGTTGATTAAAACCGATTCATTCGCTTTCCATGAAACCGGTTTTTTCCAGCCGGTCAATTTCGATTCGAGTATGCCGCTTCCGGCTTGCGCAGCGGAAATGCGCAGCGTGTGGCCGGGTTTGCCTGGCTTGTCATCGCCGCTGAAATAGGTAAACCAGAATTCATTACCGGTTTTTTCGGTGGAGGCGCTCGAAAGTTGAGTGAGTGGTTGCTCTCTTCTACCGGTCATTGTGAAGGCGTAGTAAATACCAAAGCTGAAGTAGAGAAAGAGTGTGAATTCAAGTAATGTGAGCGGGGAGACTTTGATAGCCCTGTATTTCTTGTCCTTCCAGGTTCCGGATGTTTTTCCGCTGATAGCAAACTTGGGTGTGCGAACAAACGAAGATTTTTTTCCGGTGAAACCCTCTATTACCGCCACTGCGTTGTGCAGAGAAAGCCCCATGCTTAC